>DITH01000091.1 GCA_002422745.1 Alphaproteobacteria bacterium UBA6189 | reverse complement strand
GCGGCTTCAACGTCGGCGGCGAGCAATCCGGCCACGTGATCCTCTCGGATCACGCGACGACGGGAGACGGCTTGATCGCCGGACTTCAGGTTCTGGCGGCGCTGATCACCGCCAACCGCCCGGCCTCCGAAGTCTTGTCCGTGTTCACTCCTTATCCGCAGATCCTGCAGAACGTGCGCGTGCCGGTGGCGCTCAATGGCGTGGTGCTAGAGAATGATCTTGTCCGTAGCGCGATCAGCATGGGTGAAGGTCGGCTGGGCAAGGGGGGGCGGTTGCTGATTCGGAAATCCGGCACCGAACCCTTGATCCGGGTCATGGGCGAGGGCGAGGACGCGGCGATGGTGCGGGCCATCGTCGAGGAGATCTGCGCGACCATCACCGACGCGGCGCGGTAGCCGGCATGCGAGGCCGGGTGCTCATCATCGCCGGGTCTGATTCAGGAGGCGGCGCGGGCATTCAGGCCGATATCAAGTCCGTGACCTGCCTGGGCGGCTATGCCGCGACCGCGATCACGGCGCTGACCGCCCAGAATACGCGGGGCGTTTTCGGAATCCATCCGATCCCGACGGACTTCATCCGCCAGCAGATCGCTCTGGTGCTCTCCGATATCGGGGCGGACAGCATCAAGACCGGAATGCTGGCCAGCGCCGCGATCATCGAGGCGGTGGCCGACGAATTGGAAGCGCAGGCGCCGTCCGTTCCGCTGGTGGTCGATCCGGTCATGGTGGCCAAGGGTGGTGCGACGCTGCTGCAAGACGAGGCGATCGCCAGTCTGCGGTCAAGGCTGCTGCCGAGGGCTGCCCTGCTGACACCGAACCTGCCCGAGGCCGGGGTGCTGACTGGCCGGACCATCGTGGATCTGGAAGGTATGGAACGGGCCGGAAGCGAACTTCTCGCGATGGGCGCGCGGGCCGTCCTGGTCAAGGGGGGGCATATGGACGGCGAAATCGTGACCGACCTTCTCGTCTGGTCGGGCGGCAGCGCCCGTTTCAGCGGTCCGCGCATCGCCACTACCTCGACCCACGGCACCGGTTGCACCCTCGCCTCGGCCATCGCCACCGGCCTGGCGCAGGGCCTGAGTGTGCCGGATGCGGCCCACATGGCCCATACCTATGTGCAGGCAGCCATGGCGGCGGCCCCGGGATTGGGCGGCGGCCATGGCCCGTTGGGGCATGCGGCGGCGGCGCGCGCGCTAAAATAAATACTTGCCAAGCTACGTCCCAGCGGCTATTCAGCCCGCCCGAACACAGTATCCTCCCGTAAAACCGGCAGGATTAAAGGAGACGACCATGGCCAAGGCAGGCATTCATCCCGATTATCATACCATCACCGTGGTGATGACCGACGGTACCCGTTACCAGACCCGTTCCACCATGGGCAAAGAAGGCGAAACGCTGCAGCTCGACGTGGATCCCAAAACCCACCCGGCATGGGTTGGTGGCGTGAACCTGCGTAAAACCGGCCGCCTCGAGGCGTTCAATAACCGCTTCGCCGGTATCGCCGCCGTCAGCAAAGCGCCCGGCGCTTCGGACGAGAAAAAAGAAGATAAAGCCAGCGCGTAACGCGGCGGACTTTTCTTGTATGACGGCCCGCCCTGGTGCGGGCCGTTTGCGTTTTGACGCATCCTATTTTTCTGTTACGGTAGCTGCATGCGGGGTTTTTCTTTAGTCGAATTATCGATCGTGCTGGTGATTCTGGGTCTGCTCACCGGTGGCATTCTCGCCGGGCGCTCGCTTATTCGCGCCAGCGAGCTGCGCGCCGTCGGCACCGAGCATAGCCGCTGGATCACCGCCACCCGCGCCTTTCAGGATAAATATCTCGGCCTGCCGGGCGACCTCACCAATGCCACGGCCTTCTGGGGCAAGGACGCCACCAACTGCAACAGCCACACCGGCACCGCCGCCGCGAATGGCGTCTGTAATGGGAATGGGAATACGACGTTAAATGCCCCTACCGCAAGCGGTGGCTGGGGCGAAGAATATCAATTCTGGCGGCAGTTGAGCTTCGCAGGACTTATTGAAGGTAGCTATTCAGGTCTGAGTGGCAGCGCAGGCCTCACCGATACGGAAGTCGGAATGAACGCACCTGCCTCCAAACTCGGCAAGGCAGGATGGTCAACAGGGGCATTATTAAATTACCCCGGCGATAGCGGGACATTCGCCTATAATTATCGAAATTTTCTAATGTTTGGTAATCCCTCTACCACCAACCGAACATTTGTGTCCGCGTTGCGTCCTGAAGAAGCGTGGAATCTGGACAGTAAAGTGGATGATGGTATGCCCGGTAGAGGTAAACTGATGATGTTAAATTGGCCAAGCTGCACGAACGCGGCCAATTACTCGGATCTAGACACTACCTACAAGCTGGACAACAATGCCATCGCTTGCTCCTTGATTTTCCCCAATGCGTCTTAATTGTCTCCGACAATTAAGACATAGTGTGGCGCTCGTGCTGCCCTCGTGCGGGCCGTTTGCGTTTTGACGCATCCTATTTTTCTGTTACGGTAGCTGCATGCGGGGTTTTTCTTTAGTCGAACTATCGATCGTGCTGGTGATTCTGGGTCTGCTTACCGGTGGCATTCTCGCCGGGCGCTCGCTCATTCGCGCCAGCGAGCTACGCGCCGTCAGCACCGAGCATAGCCGGTGGATCACCGCCACCCGCGCCTTTCAGGATAAATATCTCGGCCTGCCGGGCGACCTCACCAATGCCACGGGCTTCTGGGGCAAGGACGCCACCAACTGCAACAGCCACACCGGCACCGCCGCCACGAACGGCGTCTGCAACGGCAATGGGAATGGATTACTTCAAATTGCTGGCTCTCCAGCGAGCTGGGGTGAGCAGCTCCAATATTGGCGCCATCTTGCGGCCGCCGGGCTTATTGAAGGTACTTATACAGGGCTTGCGGGCTCTGGTGCGAATAATGAAGCCCTGCTGGGCGTCAATAGTCCCATCAGCAAATTATCTTCTGCTGGATGGGGCGTTTGGCAATCCTCGGATCATGCGGGTAGCTCGAATGCATTTGCTTATCAGTACGGCAATACGCTCGTCTTCGGTGCGCAAAATCCAGCCAACCCACCCCATGCTGCGATTCTAAAACCCGAGGAAGCATGGAATATCGACACCAAGCTCGATGACGGCAAACCAGCCACGGGCAAACTCATGGCCTATCGCCGGGGCACCTGCACCAACTCCACCAGCGCGACGGATACTGCGTCGGACTATTTGCTAACCAGCGATACAATCGGCTGCGCGCTGTTTTTTCCGAAAGTTTTCTAATTCGCGTTGTTGCCAAATAGGGCTGCGGCGGCATGTTTGAGCCCGCCGCGCTGGTCGATCTCGAGTTTGACGCGCTGGCGTTCTACCTCGAGTTCGCCGAGATATTCCTCCATCGCCGCGACGCTTAATCCCTCCAGCTTACGTGGGAAGGTTTGCGGCTGCTTATGTTTCAACGGCAGATCGTCATCATCCATACGGGGCTCCTGTCATCCGCAGGCCAGAGTGCCAATTTAAGCGAAACGGCGCAATAGGGAACAGCACTTGACTTCTCATCCTAAAGGGCCGATCACCGGGGCATGTTTTCCGACCAGTCGATGCAGGCCATAACGATCACCGATGGGCAATTGGTGCACGCCACCCTGCCATGTCCTACCCTTGCCGCGGGCGAGGTGTTGCTGAAAGTCGCTTATGCGGGCGTTAACCGTGCCGACCTGCTGCAACGCCAGGGGCTATACGCTGCGCCGGAGGGGGCTTCCCCCCTGCCGGGCCTCGAAGTCTCGGGCCATATCGCCAAGCTGGCCGATGATGTCGTCGGCTGGGGCATTGGCGAGCCGGTATGTGCGTTGCTGAATGGCGGCGGCTATGCCGAATATGTCGCGGTGCCCGCCACCCAGTTACTACCGGTGCCGGCACGGCTATCGCTGCAGCAGGCCGCTGCCCTGCCGGAGGGGCTGGTCACCGCCTACATGGCGCTGGGGCTGGAAGCCGCGCTGCGTGCAGGCGAGCGGGTGCTGGTGCATGGCGGAAGCTCGGGCACCGGTCATTTGATCGCGCAGACGGCGCGGGCATTTGGCGGCGAGGTATATGCCACGGCAGGCAGCCCGGAGAAATGCGCCATGCTGACGCAGCTTGCTATTACACCGATTAACCACCGCGACGCTCCCTTTGCCGAGCAGCTGATGGCGCACACGGGACAGGAGGGCGTCGATATTATCGTCGATATCCTTGGCGGGCCACAGCTTTCCACCCATCTCAAACTGCTGCGCAAAGGCGGGCGGCTGGTGAGCCTGGCGGTGATGGAAGGCGCCGTGGCCGAATCGGTGAAAATGTCGTCCATCCTGATGAAGCATCTGCGCCTGATCGGCACGACGCTTCGCGCCCGCAGCGCAGCCGAAAAGGCCGAGATGGTGGGCCAGGTGCGCCGCCATATCTGGCCGTTGATTTCTACGGGCACGATCACGCCGGTGATCGACCAGGTTTTCCCGCTGGCAAGCGCCGAAAAAGCGCATCAACGCATGGAAGAACGCTTGCATCTCGGCAAGATTCTATTAGAAGTGGCGGCCAATAAGTAATCCTGTCGCTTGCGCCAGCAACGACGTTTCAAACTGGAGCCTGCTCATGCCTACCCCTTTGATGCCAAAAGCCACTGCCGTTTGGCTGCTTGACAACACCACCCTCACCTTCGAGCAGATCGGTGATTTTTGCGGCATGCATCCGCTGGAAATTCAGGGCATCGCCGATGGCGAAGTGGCCGTGGGCATTATCGGCCAGAACCCGATGGATACCCAGGAACTGACCCGCGAGGAAATCGAGAAGGGCGAGAAAGACACCGCCTATCGCCTCGCGATGTGCGACAAAGCCGTGCAGCATATGAAGCTGAGCAAGCAGAAGAAAGGCGCACGTTATACCCCCATCGCCCGCCGCCAGGATAAGCCGGAAGCCATCGCGTGGATTATTAAGCATCATCCCTATATCCCCGATAGCCAGATCGTGAAGCTGATCGGCACCACCAAAAAAACGATCGACTCCATCCGCGAGAAAACCCACTGGAACATCAGCAACATCAAGCCGAAAGATCCGGTGCTGCTGGGGCTATGCCTGCAAACGACGCTCGATAAAGTGGCCGACAAATTCCGCCCGGCCACCATATCGCAGGAGCCGGACGCGACCGATATCGACGCGGCTTAACTAGCCGCCAGTCGCCAGTCGCCAGTCGCCGAGGCGACTTGCGCCGGGAGACTGCAGACTGGAGACTGCAGACGATGACTCAACCCCAAGAGCTTCTGCGCCATCTCGACCGGTTCGACGGTCGTCGCGTACTGGTGGTCGGCGACATTATGCTCGACCGCTTCATGTATGGTCAGGTGACGCGGATTTCGCCCGAAGCGCCGATTCCGGTATTTACCCAGCAACGCGAAGAACGGATGCTCGGCGGTGCCGGCAATGTCGTGCGCAACCTACTTTCACTGGGTGCGCAGGCAACGTTTGCCGCCGTCATCGGTGACGATGCCGTGGGCAACCAACTGACTGCGCTGGTGGGGGCCGAAGCGCGGTTGCTGCCGTACCTGATTGCCGAGCGCGGCCGCGTCAGCGGTAAGAAAACCCGTTACGTGGCTGGCAGCCAGCAATTGCTGCGCTCCGACCATGAAACCTTGCGCGATATCCAGGAAGAGACCGCTGCCAAACTGCTCGATGTGGTGCTGAGCGAATTGCCGACGCAGGATGCCATCATCCTCTCCGATTACGGGAAAGGCACGTTAACCCCAGCCGTGGTTGAAACCATCATCGCCGCAGCGCGTGCGGCGCAGGTGCCGGTATTCGTCGATCCCAAACGGCGGGATGTTTCGGTTTACCACGGCGCAACGGTACTGAGTCCGAATGCGAAAGAGCTGGCCCTGGCCCTCGGTAACGATGGGTTTGCCAGCGACGCGGCGTTGGTCGATGGGGCGCAGGCCTTATGCCGTTCCCATCATTTCCAGTATGTGCTGGCCACGCGCGGCGAACAGGGCATGACCTTGGTCGACCCGGCGGGGCTGATCACCCATATCGATGCCGAGGCCCACGAAGTCTACGATGTATCCGGCGCGGGCGATACGGTGATTGCCACGCTGGCGCTGGCCTATGCGGCAGGTGCTACCATGAAGGAGGCCGCCGAACTGGCCAATTTAGCCGCCGGGGTAGCGGTAGGCCGGTTGGGCACCGCGATCGTATACCGCACCGATATCACCTCCGCGCTCTATAGCCACCGTGCCGCCTCGCTGCACAAGAAAATCGTGCCGCTCGCCCATGCGCAGGCGCTGGTGGAGAACTGGCGGCGCGAAGGGTTGAGCATTGGGTTCACCAACGGCTGTTTCGACATCATGCATGCCGGCCATATAAGCTTGCTGGTTGACGCAGCGGCCCGTTGCGACCGGCTGGTGATCGGTCTTAATACCGATGCGTCGGTACGTGCGCTAAAAGGCCCATCACGCCCGGTGAATCAGGAACTCGACCGCGCCAACGTGCTGGCCGCCCTTTCCATGGTATCGGCCGTAGTGCTGT
Organism: Alphaproteobacteria bacterium UBA6189; assembly: GCA_002422745.1. Lineage (GTDB taxonomy): Bacteria > Pseudomonadota > Alphaproteobacteria > Rickettsiales > UBA3002 > QFOX01. The sequence continues at coordinate 30,158 of DITH01000091.1, read as the reverse complement.
TCGACGACGACACACCCCTCGAGCTGATTAAAACCCTTGAACCCGACCTGCTGATGAAGGGCGCCGATTACACGAAAGAACAAGTGGTTGGCTGGGAAGTCGTCGAGGCATACGGGGGCCGGGTAGAGTTAATTCCCCTGAAAACCGGCTATAGCACCACCGGGCTGATCGAGAAAATGGCCGGTAGTGCACGCTAATCCACCGTTCGACCTGTGACAATCTTGCAGCGCTTCGTTGCGAAGCTGCCTCAATTATAGTATAAAAACTAACGTACCCTTGCGGTTCACGCAGGCTCGCGTCTTAGTTAACGGGTTATTTTCATTTTTGGGGAGCTTGGTGTCATGAACACTTCCAAAAGCCGTCAAGGCTTTACGCTGGTCGAATTGGCCATTGTACTTGTAATCATTGGTCTGCTGGTTGGCGGTGTGCTGGTTGGGCAGGATCTTATTAAAGCAGCAACAATTCGTTCCACCGTGGGCGATATCGAGAAGGTGAACGCTGCGGCGACCACCTTCCGCACGAAATATAGCGGCATCCCGGGCGATATCATGTCGAGCCGCGCTGCTGAATACGGTCTGCTTACTTCCACCGGCCGTACTGGCAGCGCCGGCTTGGGCGACGGAAACGGCCTGATTGAAAGCTGTGCGGCCAATACCGCCAATGCTGTCGGTTGCGAAACCGCTCTCTTCTGGGTCGACCTCAGCACCGCGGCCCTGATTCCGCAACGCCTGAGCACCTATGATTCTTCAGCCACCATTCCGGCGACGATCGCTGCGTCGGCCATGGGCGGTTACCTACCCAAGCAGAAGCTGCGCGATACGGCGTATCTCTTCGCTTACTCGAACGCCGGGAAAAACTTCTTCTTTCTTTCGGCCATGACCCAGGCTTCGAGCCTGGCCGTGCCCGCGGTTGCGGTCACCGGTGGTGAAGCACGCTCGATCGACGAGAAGTTCGACGATGCGCTGCCAACCAGCGGTGTCGTTACCTCCAACACGGCGCTTACCACGGTTGATGCTGGCACGACGATTTCTTCGTCGACCTGCATGAACGGCACGACGACCCCGAAGGTCTATAACGTGGTCGATGCCAACATCAATAACGTGAATTGTATGCTCTCGCTGCGCGCGAACTTCTAGTCACGTTTCCCATGACACCGAAGGGAGCCGCAGCGTAACCGTTGCGGCTCCTTTTCTTGCTGAGGTTTCATGAAGCACGGCTTTACTGTCCTTGAACTCGCGATCGTTATAGTGATTATTGCGCTGCTGGTAGGGGGCGTACTGGTGGGCCGCAGCCTCGTTGCCGCCGCTACCATCAAAAACTACACAGCAAGCCTCGACCGCTATAATTCAGGCGCGGCAACGTTTCGGCTGAAGTACAAAGCGCTGCCCGGCGATATCCGGCCCGGCGAAGCCATGGTCTATGGCATGGTCAGCCGCACGGGCGAGTCAGGGCATGGCGACGGCAACGGACTGCTCGAAGGCTGCGCCCAGAACTCCCAGCGCTTAGGCTGCGAAACCGCCCTGTTCTGGCGCGATATGTGGGAAGGCGGGGTTAGTCCGCTCGGCGTCACCCTGGCTACCGATATCCCGGTCGACGGCACCGTCCCCGGGTTTCGCATCGAGGATTATTTGCCCATTACCCCCTTTCGCCCCGGCAGCTATACGTATGCCTATATGCTGCATGGGCGTAATAGCTTTTATTTAAGCACCATCACCTCCGTAGCGAATGATGGCACGCTCACTACCAGCGCCGGGATAACCCCCCTTGAAGCCCGCAGCATCGACGATAAAATCGACGATACCGCACCGGATAACGGCATCGTCCGCGCCATGAGTGATCTTTCCACCTACGATAACGGGGCCACGCCCGCCGCCGGGGTATGCGTCAACAATACGCTCAGCACGCTGGCCTACAATGTGCTCGAAGCGTATGAAAATAATATCACCTGCCAGGTATCGATTCGCAGCTCGCTATGAATGCCCCTTCTCTCACCCTTCTCTACACCCCATTCCCCGATAGCGATTCGGCGCGCCGGGCTGCGACCGCGTTGGTGGCGGAGCGTCTGGTCGCCTGCTGCAACCTTTTGCCCGGCATGCAGTCGATTTACCGCTGGGAGGGCGCCGTGACCGAAGCGTCGGAGACCGTATTGCTGGCAAAAACCACCCCGGCCATGGCCGGGCGTGCAATGCAGCGGCTGGCGGCCTTACACCCGTATGATACCCCCGCCATCCTGTGCCTGCCTGTCAGCGAGGCCCACCCCGAGTTTGTCGCCTGGGTGGGAACGCAACTGGAGGCATCACTAACCGATTGACCGGCACGGCGGGCTTCGCTATACGAAGCCCCTCGTTGCATGCTGGGGCGTAGCCAAGTGGTAAGGCAGCGGNNTTCGAATCCTGGCGCCCCAGCCAACATTTTCGAGTTCGAACATTGGCTTGCCGAGAGAACCGGAAATAGTCACGGCTTCCGCCACAATTCCAACATTCATCACCCCTCGATAAACCTAGAGTTTTGATTTCCTGCCAAGCTTCACCAGCAATTGGAGGGGTGAGCGATCATTCAGGGACAGCAGAATGGCCAACAGGTCGCCGGACACATTGATTTGTGTGCGAACGCGGTCGTTGATCCAGTCGACGGCAATCATCAGGCCGAGTATTTGCAGGGTCAGGTCGGGGCCGATCCCGATGAGGGTATAGATAGCCGTAATTAAAATAATAGAGGCGCTCGGCACCGCTGCCGCCGCGCAAGAGTAGGCAATCACGTACGGGATGATATCCCAATAGCCAATATCAAGCCCCTGGATATCCGCCGCGATCTTGCACATGATCGTAATGTACAATGCTGTGCCATCCATATTGACTGTGGCCCCGAATGGAAGCAGGGAGGCGATGAATCCCTTGTTCTTGTATTTTGGTAAAATCGGAAATGTTCGCGCCGTCTCCACATTGGTCAGGATGGTCGCGGCACTGGAGCCGCTGGGAATTGCAATTCTGGCCAGATTTTTAATCGCCGCGACGACGAATGGAAAACTCACCCCCGTGGCAAACTTAATAACCAGCATGATCACCAGCAAATAGAAAAGCTGCGGCAGGTTCACGTAAAAAACAAACCATCCAAGGCTGGTCATTTTATCGATACCATGCGCGCGCAACGCGCCAAGGATGCTGGCAAAAACGGCAAATGGCATGAGCCATAGAATGAGATTCAGCACAAAATAGGAGAGCTTTTCGGCGAAGAGAGAAAGATAGGCAACTTTTCTGCTAAGGTCGTGGCGCTTCCTCAGCAGGTAGGCAACAAAAACGGAAAGCAGGAGCGAGAAAGCTATGATGTAAAGCAGCGTGAAGTCGGTTTCGAATTCTTTCATTTCCGCTTTTATATCGGTGGATAACAGCGGCACCAAATATTGGGACGTACCGAACAGCTTCACGGAGCCGTAACCGAGTGAGGATGAAAACAGCGTGGTCGCCAGGTACGTCGTGATGACGGAGACACCGACGGTTGCCAGCGTTTCAATCGGGATGCGTTGGGGCACGGCAAACATGGCCGTTGCCAGCAGCACCGGGATCACCAAATTGAGCGGGGTGAAAAACAGATCATGCTGCAAAAACGACAGCGTTGCATTCGAAATTCCGATATCAAAATAGTAGAAGAACCCCACCATGAGCAATGCCAGCAGGATGAGCCGCCCCAGCGTGAAGCGGGCGTGGAAATACCCAAGGATTTTGGAATATCTTTTGCGCAAAAGATACAGCGTAAGCCTAAGCCGCCGCGTGGTTGATCTTAACCCGTTGATGATCTTAGCCAGAAGAATGTTAAGCATGAAATCATGCTATTATTGATGCGAGTACGATAGCAACCGCTTTCTGGGATTTCTTGGCTCCTGCTCGTTGCATCGCTAACATTTCGTCCTGCGAACAACCGTAGGCAACCCCCTAACGCTGGCTGATTTTTGCTACGACTCCGCATTCGCGCCTCCCTTGAAAACCCGCTAGACAAAACTCCGCCGGGAGCGCTATATCGCATGCATGAGCACCGCATCGAGCATCCGCACCGAAATTGTTCCTCAAAAAAAACTCCAGTTCCCCAGCCTGATGGAAGTGTGGCGTGAGCGCGAGCTTTTACTGCTCATGATGCTCTATTCGATTAAGTCTAAGTACCGCCAAACGACAATCGGCATTCTCTGGGCGCTTATCAACCCGATCGTCAGTGTCGTTGTATTCACTTTCATCTTCAGTGGCCTCGCAAAGATCGACACGGGCGATATTCCCTACCCTCTCTTCTCGCTCGCCGCCCTGCTGCCCTGGCAATATTTTCAGTTCCTGATAAACGAAACGACACACAGTATGATACGCGGCAGCCATATCCTCTCCAAAGTCTACGTGCCCCGGCTGATCATCATTCTAGTATCGGTGGGCCCCGGCATGTTAAACTTTGCCATCGGCTCCCTGCTCCTTGTGGCCATGCTTATCTATTTCGGGCATATGCCCCCGCTCGCTTTTTTTGCCAGCTTCTATTTTTTTGCGTTGGGAACTGTCCTTGCGCTTGCCTGCGGCCTGTGGCTATCGGTCATCAACGTTACGTACCGCGATATCAGCATGATCGTTCCCATGCTGCTTCAGGTATTATTGTATGCAACCCCCGTCGTCTATCCTGCTGATATGGTGCCAGAGCAGTATCGATTCCTGTATTGGCTTAACCCTCTTTCGGTGATTATCGAGGGCTTCCGGGCAAGTATTCTCGGTCAGCCGCTGCCGGAAACGCTGTACCTGTTTACCTCGGCCGCGATTACATTGCTGGTACTGCTTCCCGGCTTACTGGTCTTCAATCGCCTTGCCCAAACCACGGCGGACCGCTTCTAATGACTACCCACGACACAGTGATCGAAGTCCGCGGCCTCGGAAAGCGCTACCAGCTCGGGGAAACCGCCTCGCTCGACAAAACTACACAGGCGTTACTTCGCACTACCAAGAATTCTATGCGGTTTCTTGCGTCGCGTAAGGCGGAACAAAAGCCCGAAGCGCCCTATGTCTGGGCAACCCGCAATATTTCGTTCGATGTAAAACGCGGGGAAGTGTTCGGCATTATCGGCCATAACGGGTCCGGTAAATCCACTCTCTTGAAGCTTCTCTCGCGCATTACCTTCCCGACGGAAGGCACGGCGGTTACGCTTGGACGCGTTGCTTCACTGCTAGAAGTTGGCACCGGTTTCAACGGCGAGTTAAGCGGCTACGACAATATTTACCTTAACGGCTGTATTCTCGGCATGAGCCGTAAGGAAATTGATGCAAAACTCGATGAGATCATCGCTTTCGCTGGGATCGAGAAATTCATTCATACCCCCATTAAGCGTCTCTCCAGCGGCATGTCGGTACGGCTGGGTTTTGCCGTGGCGTCACATCTCGAGCCCGACATCATGATTATCGATGAAGTACTGGCAGTAGGTGACGCAGACTTCCAGAAAAAATGCATGGACCGTATGGAGTATATTCGCAATTCCGGCCGCACCATTTTATTCGTCAGCCACAACATGGATTCCGTCGCAGGCCTCTGCGATCGCGTCATGTGGCTCAACCGCGGTGAAGTGAAATGTATCGGCAAGCCACGCGAAGTCATTCAGGCATACCTCGATTACGCCGTGGGAAATGACGGTATGGAAAACCTGGCTGCCCGTACCGACCGTCAGCAAACCGGCGACTTGCATATCAACCGTCTGGTTCTTACCAGCCCCGGCAGTCGCGAAAACAACGTCATTCTCCTGGGCGAGGAAGCGGAAGTCACCCTTTCTTACCGCAGCACTGGCGTTTCAAAGTTTGAAGAGGCGAATGTCTGGCTGGGTGTCATGGATGGCGGCGGCCGCAGCATGGTGGAATTCGACACTGAATGGATGGGTTGCAAATTCGACGCCATTTCGGGCGAAGGGCAGATCACCTGCCGGATTCCGCGTTGGCCCTTTACGCCGGGCGTTTATTCCCTCTCCGTTCGCATGCGCGCGAAAGGCGACCATTCAGATGGCGTGCGGCACGCCACGTCGTTCGTCGTACAAAAAGGCGACTATTTTGGCAAAAAGCTTTCCTGTTATAGCCAAAGCCTTGTGTACCAGGATTGCACGTGGGAAGCACATCCTGCCTCTGGCATGAAGCCCGCATGTTGATCGAGAGCATGCATATCCGCCCATCGAGAGATGGTATCGAATGATCGTTTCATATTGTGTTTTCCCTTCTGCGCATTAAGACGTGGCTAATAAAATTCAACCTTATCCCGCACCCGTATGACTGTTCAAAAACCCTGCGTCGCTTTTGTAATTCATGATATCATCCATTACCGTGCGTCGCTTTCCCTTGCGCGGGCGGTTGCCTCCGAATTCACGATCCATCTATATTTCATCGATGACACCCTCCTCGATGCATTGCGTCGCGAAATTCCCGAAACTTACACGGGCGATATTATTCTCTCTTCGTTCCTACGGAAGTTAAATTTGTATCGCAGTGCCGCATCTTTTTCCGAAGCGGAGAGTAGGCAGAAAAAATCCCTTTCTCAACGCCTGGTTTACGCCTTGTGCCAAGTAACTCCTATGCCGTTGAAGCACGTGAAGCGGTACATGTTAATCCAGTTTCTGAAATACCTATTTCCCCTTGGGCTGTTCCGCCACTGGATGCGGGCTTTATTGTTTCAGCGCCTATTGGCTCGTCACAGGCCAGATATTTTAGTGCTTAACCAAGCTGATGTCGAACATATGTCCGAGATCTATCTCGGATGCGCAAAGAAGCGCGGTATTAAAACCATCGTGAATCCATTCACTTTCTGTACCACGGAATCGATTCTTAAATTTTTTGAAGTCCGCATGCTTAGAAGCCGGGCCAACTGGTTTGACCGTAATATTTTGCAGCCAGTTTTCCCACAATGGTTTCATTCGCTGGGCGACAACATCCTCATGCGCGCCGACCCTATGATGTTCGTGACGGCACGTTGCCTTGGTTATCGCTACGCCGAACCCTGGAAACAGGATTACTCTTCCGCCGATGTGCTGCTGGTCGATAGTGCCATGGCCCTCGACCATTACCGGAAGATGGCCTTTCCCGAGGAGCAGCTGCGTTACGTCGGCCTGCCGGAGCAGGATGTTTTGGCAACGCGGCTAAGGGATAAGCCGTCGCTTTATCAGACTTTCTGCGATGAATACGATTTAGACAGCGCTTACCCGCTCGCTCTCATTGCCTTGCCCCCAGAATACGATTTCGGGATCGAGCGCTCAGAGTTTTCTTCTTTTCATGCGCTCATTTCCTTCGTGCTGTCGCCTTTCCACAACGCAGGAAACTGGAACGTGGTCATATGTCCGCATCCACGGTCGCCCTTGCACACGTACGAAGTGCCGCACGAACGGGTGCGCATTGCCCGGAAAGCAACGATTGAGCTTGTCCCTTTAAGCAATGTCTATGTCTCATTCGTGTCTGTAACCATAAAATGGGCTAATCTTTGTGGCATTCCGGCGATTAACTACGATGTCTATGCGATGGATGACTTTGCGCATCTGGAAACCGAAAACATCATCAATGTGAAGACTAAATCGGAGTATGAGCAAGCCGCCATGTCCTTATGTGCGGATCCCGAATATTACGCGAAATGGCGGCGCATTCAGCAGCAAAACCGGCATCAGTGGGGTAACACCGATGGTACATCACAAGATAAGCTGACCGCATTGCTTCATGAATTGATCCCTACAGCCGGCATGAATGCGTAACACTTCACTTTAAGCCCGCTTGACTCTTGATTGTGCCTTCGTTCAGTTAGTTTACTGGAACATCGGAGCAAGGGGGAATACCGTTCGTACGCGCGCCCATCGGAAGCATTGGGGATGGAAGCTGGCAGTGCTGCTGACCGCCCTGTTGCCGTGCGCGGCGCAGGCGCAAACGGAAACACCACCGCCCGCTGTGCCTTCTGTAGCAACGGACGAGCCGATTGCCTATACGGTTGTGTTCGAGGGTGTAGCGGATGACGCGCTGCGCGATTGGCTGGGCGACGTCAGCAGCCTTCAGGAGAAAGAAGATCCGCTCGCCTTCCTCACCGAATGGTTATCCGACGAGCCGAAAACCGATGTACCACTCAGCCTGGCCAGTTTGAAAAAACAAGCGCAGGACGATCGCGAGCCCCTGCTGAAAGCCTTGCATGCGCGCGGCTATTACGATGCCACCCTCCGCCTGGCGATCGACACGCAGGCCGACCCGGTCGCGGTTGTTTACCATATCGTGCCGGGCACGCCCTACCGTGTCGTCAGCGAAACACTGGAAATGACGAATGATCCGCCGGTGGAACTGGCCCTGCCGGATCTGGCGGAGATCAAGTCGGCACTGGGCAAGCCTGCCCGGGCTGGCGTGATTAACGAGGGTGCGCACACGGTGCGAAACGCCATCTCCGACCGCAATTGCTTGCGTATGGTAGAGGTAACACCGGCCTTGCGGCTGGAGCCTGCGACCCATAATGCCCATTTGTTCTTTGAAACCGCGACCGGGCCCACGGCCGATTTCGGCGCAACGGAAATTCTAGGCAACCGTTCGGTACAGGATCGCGCCATCCGCCGCCTCATGCCGTGGGAGCAAGGCGAGTGTTTTCACCTGCAAAAGCTCGAGGACGCACAAGGCGCACTGATTAAAAGCGGCCTGTTCGCCACCAGCACGGTCGAAGCAGCAGAGACACCGGATGCAAAGGGACAGGTGCCGGTGACCGTAACCGTGGAAGAGCGGCATCACCGCACCATCAAAGCGGGCATCAGTTATATGACGGATGAAGGACCGGGCATCAGTGCAGGCTGGGAGCACCGCAACTTTTTCGGTGGCGGCGAAAAACTCGATACCAAGGCCGTGGCGTCGGCCATCACCTACGGGCTGGAGGGAAATTATACCGAGCCGTATTTCTTCCGCAGCGACCAATCGCTTAAACTTTCCGCCTCGCTCGCCCATGAAGAGCCGGATGCCTACACCTCTGATAACCTTAACCTCACTGCACTGGTCGATCGCCAGTTGAACGATCACTGGCGCGCCGGGGCCGGACTTGGCTACAGGCTTTCGCAGGTGGAAGATCGCTTGAATGGCGACGAGATTTACGGGCTGCTTTCGGTGCCCGCCTATGTGGCGTTCGATAGCCGCGACGATGTGCTCGACTCGCATGAGGGCATTAGCGCTAAACTCGATACCGCGCCCTATACCGACCTGCTGGGCAGCGGCGGCAATTTCCAGAAAACGCTCCTCACCGGCAGCACCTATGTTCAACTGGCCGAGAGTAAAACCGATCCCGTGCTCGCGGTGCGCGGTGCGCTGGGCTCGATTGCCGGAGCAAGCACCGATAATATTCCGGCCGATTTACGGTTTTACGCCGGGGGTGNNCTCTCGCCGCTGGTGACGGGCGAGCCGATTGGCGGCAAGTCGCTACTCGAAATGTCGGCTGAATTACGCCTGAAAGCAACGGATACCATTGGCGGCGTTATCTTCCTTGATGGCGGTAATGCGTTCGCCAGCGAATACCCGGATTTTGAGGATGAAATCTATTGGGGGGCCGGGGTGGGTGCCCGCTATTATTCCGAACTCGGGCCGTTGCGGCTCGATGTTGCAGTGCCGCTGAATCGCCGCGAGCGAGATGCAGCGTTTCACGTCTATGTCAGTATCGGGCAGGCGTTCTGATGCGTATTCTCACCCGCATATGCCGCTTTGTGGCTGTATTGATCGGCCTGGCATGCCTGCTTGCTGCGTTGGGGTACGGTGCGCTGCAAAGCGGTTGGGGGAATCGCCAGATCGCCCAGCTGCTGGAGCAGCAACTGGATGCCCGGATTGACGGCCTATCGGGTAGCCTGCCATTTGCTCCGCGCATGCAACGGTTAGAATTGCACGACACGCAAGGTGCCTGGCTAGTCATCGAAAACGCCCGGATTGACTGGCATGTTCAACTGTTACCCTTCACCTGGCATGTCGAGGCTGTCGCGGCAGAACGCATCCATTGGATACGTACGCCACCAACGCAAGGCGCATCGAGTGACGAAACCACGGGCGGGATTTCCCTGCCGCGTCTGCGGATCGCGCAGGTCAACCTGCCAGAGATCGAGATTGCGCCGGCCGTCGCGGGCGAACGCTACCTGCTTGCCGCACAGGGCAGTTTGCGCACCGCGATGGATCATGCCGCGCCACAGGCCGAATTCACGCTGCGCAGCATCGAAGGGCCGTCCAGTGTGCTGACATTGCAGGCGAACGGCCCTGCACTGCAGGCGACATTTACCGAGGCGCCGGACGGACCTGTCGGTAGCTTGCTTGGGCTTGGTACGGAGGAAATTGCCGCCGAGACACACGTGGTTTTTGAAGATGGCACTATGCGTATCGAACGATTCGACCTCGCGGCAGGCGCGCGCGATATATCCATGCACGGCACGGTGGAGGACGTGTTCGGCACGCCAGAATTCTCCTTGCAAGGAGATGTTGTGCAATGGAACAATCGGCCCCAAGCACTGGCCGAACTTATCACGTTGCCCCTGCCTTTCGCGCTTGAGGGTAGTGCGGGCGACACGTTGCGTATCGAAACACTGCAGGTAAAAGGCGAACGCTTCCAGTTAACGGGCGATAGCATCCGTCTCGGCGAGCCCCTGGAAGGCACCCTGAGCATCGCGGTAGCAGATGCTTCCCACCTTCATCCGGAGTTGCGTGGCGCGCTCGATGCGCAGGCGGAGTTGGGCGGCAGCATCCGTCATCCGCAGATCCATTTTACCAGCACATTACGCCGCGATGGGCAACGCTTCACCGCCGAAGCGCAACTGCGTCAGGAGGCGGCAACCCTGCACCTGTCCGATCTCACCGCGACGACGGACGGAATACGCATCACCGGTACGGTGGCTTATGCGATGGACACGGCACTGGCCGATGGCATCTTACAGGTCACGGCAAATGATCTTTCCGGGCTGAGTCCGTTTCTTGCCGCACCGCTTGCTGGAAAGGGTGATGCCACCCTCCGGCTTGCCGCGGCCTCCGGCGCGCAGGCAATGCAGGCGGAGGGTTCGCTGGCCGATCTTTCCTATGGTGATTTTTCCGCGCGCAAGGTGACATTCGATGCCTCGGTCGATGATCTCACCGAGTGGCGAGGTATTGATGCGGCGCTCGACGCACAAACCGTGGCCAGCGGCGATACCGTCGTCGACCGCGCCCGTTTCACCGCGAAAGGCAGTGCCACACAGACACAATTTACCGTCGTCGCCCATGGCAGCCAACCATCCATGAAACTCGATGCCGGCGGCCAGCTGAAAGCCGAACTGCCGGATTGGGAGCTAAGGCTGGCACGTTTGCGCGGAACGTACCAGGGCATGGATTTCGCCCTCGCTGCACCCACCACGCTAAGCCAGAAAAAAGAAACACTCGTGCTGGCACCGGCTACGTTTACCCTCGACGATGGCCGTATTACCGCACAGGGCAGTTACCAACCCAAGACCGTTGATCTGCGTGCCACCCTGGCCAATCTTCCCCTCTCGACGTTGAGTGGGGGAGCCTATCGCGGGCGCGTGGCGGGCGACATCCGCATCACCGGTTCCGCTGCAAGTCCGACAGCGTCGTTCGATCTTACCGCGCGTGGCCTCACGGGTGTAGGTGCGCCTCCCGAAGGCTTCACCCTGGACATAGATGGCGCATTAAAACCTCAGCGCCTGGAAGCGCAGGCCCGTATGCTGGATATTGAGGGAACACTCGCGGCCGACCTGCGCGTACCGGCGCGCTTTTCGTTGGCGCCGTTTACCCTCGCTTTGCCGCCCAATGAGGCGCTAGCCGGGACTCTCCATGCCGATGCGCCGATCGGCCCGCTGATGGCGTTGCTGCTGCCGCCGGGCCATACGTTGGGTGGGCGTGCAAACGGCGAGCTGCAATTGCGCGGCACGCTGGATCAGCCATGGGCGGAAGGCATGGTACAGCTACGAAACGGGTGGTATGAAAATGAAGGCAGCGGCACGCGGTTGACCCAGCTTAACCTTCAGTTTCAAGCGGCGCGCGAGCGGCTGCGCATTCGCGATGGTTCTGCCAAAGCAGGCGACGGTATGCTCCGCTTCAGCGGTGACCTCGGCATGGCCGCACCTTATGCGATCAACCTGCAGGCAACACTCGCCAATGCCGCTCTGGTCGATAGCCCGATGGTCAGTGGCGTGGCAAACGGCGCTGTGCAGCTTGAAGGAACGCTCGAAGCGATGACGCTTGGCGGTGAGGTGATCCTTGGCCCGATGGAAATCCGCCTGCCCGACGCGGGTGGTCCCAATGTGCCGACGGTAAAGATCCGTAACCCGTCCGCCCTGCCCCGCCAGCCCTGGCAAGAGGCGGAGAAGGAATCCGATATCCGTTTCGGCCCGTCCAATGTAAAACTCGACCTCATCGTGAAAGCCCCCCATGAGGTATTCGTGCGCGGCCGCGGGCTCGAGACTGAAATGCGCGGCGAAATCACCATCGGCAATACGCTCGCCGCGCCGGAATTACAGGGCGAGTTGCGCAGCGTACGCGGCACCTTCGTGCTGCTCGACCGCCAGCTCGATATTACCGAAGGCACGGCAATCTTCCGAGGCGCGATTCCGCCTTCGCCCTATATCGTGNNAACGGAAACCAGCGCGCTGACAGCAGGCGTTCGCATCGAAGGGCCGATCCGCGATCCGCAATTGACGCTTACCTCCACTCCCTCCCGGCCGGAAGATGAAATCCTGGCGCATCTGCTGTTCGGCCGCGAGCTGGCTAGCATCACGCCGCTGCAAGGGGTACAGCTAGCGCAGGCGTTGCGCAATTTACGCGGTGGCGGTGGCGGCGTCAGCCTGATCGGCAAAGCACGCGACCTGCTTGGGGTCGACCGGCTGGATATCGGCGAGACCGACGAGGGCGATGTGAATGTCGGCGCCGGAAAATACATCAGCGAGAAAGTCTATGTCGGGGTGGAAAGCGGCGCCGATGCAGGCTCCGGCAAGGTGAAGGCCGAAATCGAGCTTACACCGCGTTTTTCGGTCGAAACGGAAAGTGGGGGACGTGCCAGCGGTCTTCGGTTTAACTGGAAGCGTGATTATTGACGCGCGCTAGTGCGTCGCGCTGCTGGTTAAGCCCTGGTCTGCGGATTGCTTGGCCAAGAAGAACAGGCGCACCCGTTCGGTTTCCTCGGATATGTCCGCCAGCATGGCCTGCTTTTCGTCACGCGTGGCGGTGAACGATTCTTCACCCTTCTTGCAAAAATACTGCAGCCGGTTTGCTCCGAGGTTCGCTGCCGCACCTTTTAGCCGGTGAGTCGCGGCTTTCCAGGCGTCATCGTCATGATCGTTCACATGGTCTTGCAGCAGCTGGATTACCGACTGTGCCTGATCGTAGAATAAGGTAAATAAGGCCGATTCTTCTTCCGGATCACCATCGGTAAAAAGGCGGAGCTGTTCGAGATCAACCGGCATGTCATCGGCCGCGACCGTTACTGTGCACTGTGGGTTAGCAAGTACGGGGGCAGCAATTTTTAACTCGAACCACATTTCAAGAATATGATGCAAGTGATGCGCCCGCAGCGGTTTGCTCAAATAATCGTCCATGCCGGATTTAAGGCATTTCTCGCGATCGCCCACCATGGCGTTGGCGGTCATCGCCACAATCGGCGTATGGTAACCCAACGTTTTTTCCAGTTGGCGAATGCGCATGGTGGCTTCGTAGCCATCCATCTCCGGCATCTGGCAGTCCATGAAGATCATATCGTAGCGATGCACCTGGCTTAACATCACCGCGACGTCACCATTTTCGGCATGGTCGATATGGCACACGCCAAACTTCTGCAATAATTTTTCGGCGAACACCTGGTTAATCGGATAATCTTCGACCAGTAGAATGCGGGCCTGAGCTACCGGCACGCGTTCATGCGTCGTGGCGGGGATAGCGCGCACCTCTTCCAACAACGACGCGCCTTCGGCATCTGCCGGTTGCAGGGGAAGCTTTACCCAAAATGTCGAGCCTTTGCCGGGCACGCTTTCAAGACCAATTGTCCCGCCCATCAGGGTCACCAGCTGTTGGGTAATCGCCAGACCGAGACCGGTACCACCATATTTGCGAGTGACAGAGGCGTCACCTTGCGTAAATTTCTCAAAGATAGTTTTCTGTTTGTCCAACTCAATGCCGGGACCGGTATCGATCACCTGGATCATAAATTCCTGGTCTGCATGCGCGGTGAGCCGCAAAGCGACATGGCCCTGTTGGGTAAATTTAATGGCATTGCCCAGCAGGTTGATCACCACCTGGCGTAGTCGGCTGCTATCACCCCATATATATGCGGGCAGCAGCGCATCATATTCCACATGCAGGCCGATATTCTTTTTCTCTGCCTGTGCCTGCAATAATTTGGTGGCGCTCGCGATGGTGCCACGCAAGGTAAATGGCGTATGTTCAAGGGTTAATGCACCCGCTTCGATTTTGGAGAAATCGAGAATGTCGTTCAGCAGCACCAGCAAATTATCGGCTGAATCGTTAATAATCTGAATCAGCTCACGCTGCTCTGCATCCATTGGGGTATCCGCCAACAGCTGCGCCATGCCGAGTACCCCGTTCATCGGGGTGCGTAACTCGTGGCTCATATTGGCAAGAAAGTTACTTTTAGCACGGGTGGCTTCTTCCGCCCGCTGCAAACTATCTTCAAGATCGCGGGTAACGGCTTCGGCTTTCAGGTTTGCGCGCTTCAGCTGCACAAGGGTCAGAAATAATTCGGTGTCGGCTTTTTTGCGTGCGGTAATGTCGCGCTCAATCGCTGCGAAATGGGTGATTTCGCCGGCGGCATCGGTAATCGGCACGACGTTAATTTCCAGCCAATAGGGGGTATGGTCTTTTGTATAATTCAGTAACTCGCCGGTAAACGGCTCGCCCCGGCTTAACGATTCACGCATGGCGTTCAGGGTTTTACGGTCTGTATCTTCTCCCTGGAATAAGGCCGGGGAACGGCCGATGATTTCTTCTTTCACGTACCCGGTGATACGGCAGATGGCTTCGTTCACATACACAATTTCCGGACCCGGGGAACGCAGATCAGCTTTCGTGATAATGATGCCGTCATTGGCACTGTTGATCACGGTCTGCTGCATACGCAGGCTTTTCATCGCCTCCGAAATATTGCGCAGCATGGGCCGGAAAATGAGCCACCACATACCCACTAGAATCCCCAGCGATCCGAATCCAAGCACTAAGGCCGCCGTATGCAAAAGCTCCACTTCCTTGGTGAGGGCGACGGCCTCGCCCGAGCGTTTTTCTGCGAGCTCGCTCATGTGTGTCGAGACGGTTTTTTGCTGCACATAGCGCGCGATCATGGCGTAGTTGGCGGCCACGATCAGCAGCGATAGCACCATAGCTAGCAGAAATAGTTGCCGTATCGCCTGCGTGGTTCTCATGCGCCCCCCCTATCCATCCATAGATTGTGTTCGGCTGCGATGAGGATGCTCATGCTTCCTGGCCGGCTTGAATGGTTGGGCAGCGCTCGATATACTGAAACAGCTTATCGCGAGTGAATGGTTTGCTGACAAAGCCTTTAGCGCCGCGGGTCATCGCGGTTCGTATATTGTCGAGATCCGCATTGCCGCTGAGCATGATCACATAGGCCTGGGGATCCCGTATCATGATTTTCTCCAGCAATTCATGACCAGACACGTTGGGCAGGTTGATATCGAGGAACAACAGATCCGGGGCCAGCTCGTCGTAGCTTGATAGGGCCTGTTGCGGGTTGTCGACGGCTTTGATTCTGTAATGCTGCCGCACCACATTCGTTACCAGCTTGCTGGAGAAAACATCGTCGTCGATGACCAGCAATTGTGGCTCAGATCGTTGACGGCGGCGTTGGTCGAATGTTAACGGCGCAGCAATGGTGGACGCAGCAAGAATCGACTGACGCTTTTGTTCGGCTGCGCGCTCGGCCAGTCGCCGTTGTTGCGCTTCGAGTTGCTGATGCATCTTATCGATTTTCTGCTCTACCAGACCAAGTAGCGCGCTCATTTGCTGAGTGAGTTCGTACAGCCGGGCGAAGGATTCATCGGCTGGGATATTTTCTTTCTCGGCAACATGCAGCATCGCCCGGCGTGCTTCGCGGCTCGGAAACGGATCGGCGATGAGGAAAATATCCCCATCAGCGCAGGCATATATCCGGGGGGAGAAGGATGTCAGATATGCCTGCGCTGCCTGGGTGACCGAAGATAGTCTCTCATTACCTCCGGCCGGGAAGTGAATGCATCGCGCATGTTCGGTGTCGTAGCGTAGCTTGGGGAGATCGCTAAGCAGTTTGGCTTCGGCACCTTCATCCACAATAATCATTCGTCCCTCCTGCTTAACCTATTGCAGTGGGCGTGCCATTTCTGATCTTTATATCTATCAGTAACTTAATTATCTGCCACTTCACGTCATTCTCACTTTGCGTTCGATTTTAGGAAAAAATTATGCTATATTCCCAAAATGAGAGTAGCGGCGACTACAACCATTCTGATAGCTGAAGACGACCCGATGCAGGCCCAGATGATCGGCCTGCTGCTTACCCGGAAACTTGGTTACCAGGTATGTTACGCTGCGGACGGACAGGAAGTACTGCACCAGTTATCCCGGGCGGATATGGCGCCGGTCGATGCGATTTTACTGGATATCGGCATGCCTACCATGGACGGATTCGAAGCCTTGCGGGCAATCCGCCGAATGCGTCCGACACTTCCGGTCATTATGCTGACGGCGCAGGACGACGCAGCCCTCGCGGTGAAGGCCATTAAGCAGGGCGCAAACGATTTTCTGACCAAACCGGTTGATCCGGCCAAGCTCGATGTCGCGCTGATCAACGCGCTACGTCTGTCTGAACTGGCCGACGAAGTGCGTCGCCTGCAACGCGAAAAAGAGGGCACCCTCACCTTCCATGATCTTATCGGTCACCAGCACGGGCTGGCGGGCTCAGTGCAATTGGGCCGCAAAGCGGCCGGTTCCGATGTGCCGGTACTACTGCTCGGCGAAACGGGTGTCGGCAAGGAATTGTTTGCCCGCGCCATTCATGGTGAAAGCAAACGCGGTGGCGGTCCGTTTGTTACGATTAATTGCGGCGCCATTCCGCCCAATCTGGTGGAAAGCACGTTGTTCGGTCACGAAAAAGGGTCCTTTACCGGTGCAACGAGCCGTTCCATTGGTAAATTCCGGGAAGCCGAAGGAGGCACGATTTTTCTCGATGAAATCGGTGAACTGCCCCTTGAAGCCCAGGTAAAATTATTACGCGTACTGCAGGAGAAAGAGGTTGAACCGGTGGGCGCGACACGGGCGGTGCCGATTCAAGTCCGCTTTATTTCGGCCACGCATTGCGATCTGAGCACCCAGATGGCCCACGGAAATTTTCGTGAGGATCTGTATTTCCGCCTGAATGTCTTGCCGATTACGCTGCCGCCGCTGCGGCAACGCCGTGGTGATATCCTGCGGCTGGCCCAGCACTTCCTCAAACGCATCACCATGGCGGAAAGCCTCCCGTTACCGCCCCTGACGGAGGATGCAAAAACCTACCTGGCGGAGGCAGAGTGGCCCGGCAATGTGCGCGAGCTCGCCAACCTGTTGTACCGGGCGCTGGTATTGCAGGAGGGAGCATCTATCGATCGCGGAATACTGCAACAACTACACCAGCCTATGCCACAACCGCCAGCACCAGCGCAGAATGGGCAACCCGCTCAGTTCCTGTCGCGCCAGAGGGCTGACGGAAGTCATAAATCGATGGAAGAGCTGGAACGCGAGATCATACATCTCACGCTGGAAGCGTGCGAGGGCAATGTTACGCGTGCCGCCGATTTGCTTGGCATGGCCAAATCCACCTTCTATCGTAAAATAAAAGATGCGTAATCCGTTTTTCATTTTATACTGGGACCATGAGTAAAAGCCTCTATGAGCGGATAGGTGGGGATAGCGCCGTGCGTGCTACCGTCATCAAGATGTATGAAAAGATTCTGGACGATGAAACCCTGGCGCCATTTTTCGATTCCATCGATGTAGAACGCTTGCGCATGAGCCAGGTGGGGTTCGTTACCTATGCGTTTGGGGGGCCCAGTGCCTATACAGGAAAATCCTTACGTGTGGCGCATCGCGATTCGGTAAGAAATGGTCTGGACGATACGCATTTTGACCGGGTAGCCCTGCATCTTAAAACGGCGATGGAAGAATTACAGGTAGCGCCCGACCTGATTGCCGAAGCATTGGCGATAGTGGAAACAACACGCGCCGATGTACTCAATCAATCGCCGTAATGGCATTAGCTGACGTTACAACGCACACACCAAAGCAATCATGTTGACGAACAGGGCGATGCAAAAGCATAAGCCGGTTTTCAATAGCCGGTAGGCAGGGTGGGCATACCGGTAGGCCGGATCATGGCGGCGAGCTTTCAACACCGGATAAAATGCATAGAATTTGCGAAAGTTGATGAAGGGAAGCAGCAGCATATTCAGCAGGCTTGGGCCGCCGATGGCTTTCCATTGCTGCGGCTCGCGCTCGCGCAGTTCGGCGAAGAACCGCGTCAGCATGCGGATGTAGAGCATGGCAAGCCCCGTGCCGGCAAATACCATGACGAGAAGGCTCACTGCCAGTAGTTCATCCATCGTAGGCCGCTGTTCGCTGCGTATCCATGCCGTGCATCCTTCCATTGCTAACGCCTAATGTAGAATGCACTGTCACACTTGCAATGGATTTATCGGCAATAGTCCGATCGCACCGTCGCTTATAAGCTGGCGATGTACTGATCCAACGCCTGCTGAGCGTCCGCTACCCTGGCTTGCAGCTGGGCATAGCGATCGTTCAACTGTTTGAGTTGCCGTGCGTCGCCGCTGGTACTGCAGACGACCAGCTCGTTCTCGATAGCGTCCCGATCGGCGACGGCAGTGGCCAGCGCGTCTTCCAACTGGGCGGCCTGCTGTTCGGGGCTGGCGTTTTTCTTGCCTTTTTTCTGCCGGCGGGCTTGTTCTTTGGAGCCTTCGCGTTCGCGCTTGCGCTGCTGCACGACCAGTTTCTTGTATGCTTCCAGATCGTCCTCGTAGGGCACACAGGTGCCGTCGGCTACCAGCCACAGGCGGTCGGCGACATTCTCGACCAGGTGCGGATCGTGACTGACGAGGATCACCGCGCCGGTATAATTATTGAGCGCCTGCATCAGCGCTTCGCGGGCGTCCATATCCAAGTGGTTGGTCGGCTCGTCGAGCAGCATAATATGCGGCGCGTGATAGCTCATCAGGCAAAAGAGCAACCGGGCTTTTTCCCCGCCCGAACATTCGCCCACCTTGGTGTCGGCCTTGTCTTTATCGAAGCCGAACTTACCCAGCACCGCACGCACTTTGGGTTCGGCCAGGGTTTTCATGACTTGCTGCATGGTTTGGTAGGGCGTGAGATTGACATCCAGTTCGTCGGTCTGGAACTGGGCGAAATAGCCGACTTTGAGTTTGCCTGATTTATGAATTTCACCCAGCTGCGGCGATAAATGCCCGGCGAGTAGTTTCACCAACGTTGATTTCCCGTTACCGTTCGCGCCCAGCAGGGCGATGCGGTCGTCCATATCGATGCGTAGATTCAGCTTCCGCAGGATGGGCTTTTCGGGCTCGTAGCCTGCATCGACAAAATCGAGGGTAATGAGGGGCGAGCGCAGCGGTTCGGGCTCGGGGAACTCGAACGCGGTCACGCGGTCGGCCATCACGGCATCGACAATATCCATTTTGGCAATGGCCTTGAGGCGACTTTGGGCCTGGCGGGCTTTACTGGCCGTCGCACCGAAACGGTCAACGAATTTCTGCATATGGGCTTTTTGTTTGAGCTGCTTTTCGCGCAGCGCCGTCTGGTTCATCAGGCGCTCGGCGCGGCGGCGTTCGAACTCGTCGTACGTACCGGTATAAGCGTTGAGTTTCTGATCCTCCATATGCAGGATATGGGTGACCGTTTTATTCAGAATCTCGCGGTCGTGGCTGATGATGAGCAGCGTCTCGCGGTACCGCATCAGGTAGTTTTCCAGCCAGATCATCGCCTCGAAATCGAGGTGGTTGGTCGGCTCGTCGAGCATCAGCAGGTTGGGCTGACGAAACAGGGTGGCGGCGAGCGCCACGCGCATGCGCCAACCGCCCGAGAAATCCGAGATCGGCCGCTGCTGCGCGGCGGTGTCGAAGCCGAGGCCGGAGAGAATCGTCGCGGCACGTGATGGGGCATCATACGCGCTGATTTCTTCCAGCCGCGTATAGATATACGCCATGCGTTCCGGGTCTTCGACGGTTTCGACCTCCTGCAGCAGGGCGTTGCGCTCGGTATCGGCGGCGAGGACGATGTCAATCAGGCTGGTATCGTCTTCGGGCAAATCCTGCTTCACCCAGCCGACACTGGCATTCTTGACGATGCTGATATCACCGGCATCGGCCATCAGTTCGCCGGCAATCAGCTTGAACAGGGTGGATTTCCCCACCCCGTTGGGGCCGACAAGCCCCACCCGCTGCCCCGCTCCGATCGAGAGCGCGGCGCGGTCAAGCAGCGTGCGGCCACCAACGCGGTAGGTTAAATCCTGAATCGTCAGCATTGCACGTTAACGATCAGGCGGCTTTCGGCATCGGGCGATGCTGGCCCGCCGGTTTACGCGAACCCGGACGGAAGCGTTTCTTGCCGAAAGATTTGCGAGGCCTACAGCTTTCTTCTCCGCCTGCCAGCGGTTCCGGCTTCGCACCGGGGTTCAGCAAGCGTTGAATCGCCATCCATTTTTTACGGTCCTGCCCGGTGATAAGATTCACCGCCGCGCCCTCAGCCCCTGCACGGGCAGTACGGCCGATACGGTGGATGTAATCTTCAGGGCATTGCGGCAGATCGTAGTTAATCACGTGCTCGATATGCGGGATATCGAGGCCACGGGCGGCGATGTCTGTCGCCACCATGATACGCGTTTGTTTCGAGCGGAATGCCGTGATCGCTTTGTCGCGTTCACGCTGGCGAAGGTCGCCGTGAATGGCATCGGCGGCGTAATTGATTTCACGCAGTTTCTTGGCCATTTTCTCGGTGCCCCATTTCGTTTTCACGAATACGATAATCGAGCCTTCGCGTTGCTGCAGTTGCAGCAGAAGCTGGGCGTATTTATCGTCTTCCTTCAGCACGATATTTTCCTGGGTGATACGCTCGATCGGCAAATGGGTTTCCCCTACCGACACGCGCAGCGGGTCGGTCATGTATTTGCTCGACAACGTGACAATGTTCGCCGGCAGGGTCGCCGAGAACAGCAGGGTCTGCCGCTTCGGGGGCATTTGCGCGAGGATCTTATCGATCTGCACGCCGAAGCCCATATCGAGCATACGGTCGGTTTCGTCGAGAACGAGGAAATCCGTCGTCGCGAATTTCAGGGTACGGCGGGTCAGGTGGTCGTTGATGCGGCCCGGCGTGCCCACAATCAGGCGCGGACGGTTTTGCAACTGACGCAACTGTTTGCTCATCGGCTCACCGCCGATGATCAGTGCGGTACGAATGCCCGTACCTTCGCCGAGAAGCTGTTCAAGCAGGGCAATGACCTGCACAGCCAGTTCCCGCGTCGGGGTCATCACCAATGCGCCGGCCGTGGGATTGGCCAGCAGATGGGCGATCAGTGGAATACCAAAGGCGGCGGTTTTGCCGGTGCCGGTTTGGGCCGATCCAAGAATGTCTTTGCCAGCCAGCGCGGGCGGAATCGCGGCGGCCTGAATGGGGGTTGGGGTGGTAAATTTCAGGTATGCAAGCGCCTGATTCAGTACGCGGGGAAGACCCAGCGCGTCAAAATTTTCCATGATATCTTTCCTAATGCGCGATCGCACCACCGGGAAAACCCCGGTGATGCGATGGCTCGAATGATAAGAATAAGCTTAGAAAGAAAGCTTAAGCAGCTTGCAGATTGCCAGCCGACGTCTTGCCTTTATCGGTGACCAGCTCGTAGCTGATCTTCTGGCCTTCGTCGAGGCTGCGCATGCCAGCTTTTTCAACAGCGCTGATGTGGACGAAAATGTCCGCGCCACCTTGGTCAGGTTGAATGAAGCCGAAGCCTTTGGTGGGGTTGAACCATTTAACGGTACCGGTAGCCATAGTGTAGTCTCCTAAAACATTTGTTTCCAGCTACCACCGCGGTAACTGGGTGATTCCATCTCCGATGTATCATCGGGAACCCTAACCAAACGCCTTAAGTCGAAAGACCGGTGTATCGAAAGATACGCTGCCGAGGCAGCAAGCACGTGTAAGAGCAGCAAATAAAATCGCCTGCACCATACGCATTTATTCACAAACGTCAACTAGAACCTTATGTTCCCTCTTTCGAGCCCGAACATGGGCTCACCGCCGCCCTCCTCCCGCACGGGAATCGTTCCCGGTAAAAAGGCCGATTTTCAGCCTTTCCCGCAGCTGAGTGGACTTAACTACCCGGTTAGTGTCCCTCGCCATAAACAGTGCCGAGGTTGCGCGCGTCGCCGAAGAAAATTGCTTTTTAGTCGCAGCGATGCCATGCGCATTTAACGAGTTTATTTGGGCGCTGGTATGGTGATTGGCATTATCGATTATGGCATGGGCAATAACGGCTCGATCCGAAACATGTTGCGCAAAGCCGGCGCCGAGGAGGTGGTGCTCGCCACGACCGCCGCCGACATTCTGTCAGCCAGCGCGCTGATCCTGCCGGGGGTGGGCCATTTCGGCCGTGCCATGGAAGAACTGCACACCCGTGATCTGGTGCAGCCACTATGCGCCGCGGTACAGGAAAAAAACACTCCACTGCTGGGTATTTGCCTCGGAATGCAGTTATTGTTGGAAGGCAGCGCAGAAGGCGATAGCGAAGGGTTAGGCTGGCTACGCGGCCGCTGCCATCGCATCCCCGCTGCCACTGTCGAGAGCCCAACACTGAAAGTACCGCATATGGGGTGGAACCAAGTGCGCATCACTCAACCGCACCCTCTGTTTGCTGATACATTGCCGGAGCATCGTTATTATTTCGTGCATAGTTACCATGCGGTCTGCGCCGATGCGGCCGAGCAACTGGCCACCACACCCTATGGGATCGACCTTACTGCCGCCATTGGGCGCGCGCAGTTACTTGGGGTGCAATTCCACCCTGAAAAAAGTCACCGATATGGCTTAACGCTGTTTCAACGCTGGCTCTCATTGGTTACGCCGCAAGTGACGCGGTAAAATCGTCGCCATCATGCTGCGGAGCTTTACCCTTTTTATTCGGATAACGGCCCGTCCACGGCGGATTTTGCTTCCATCATCTGCACGATGGTTTCCAGCGAGGCGGCAATGATGGTTTGCTCCTCTTGCGGCAGGGCAAACAGAGCATCCGCCAGCGTGGCCTGCAAGGGCGATGGGGCGCGGGTCAGGAACTCGCGGCCTTTATCCGAAAGCATCACCTGCACCAGCCGCCTGTCTTCGCGGTCGCGGGTCCGGGCAATCAATCCTTTCACCTCCAGCCGGTCGAGGATGCCGACCAGGGTGCTTGGGGTAACATGGATCTCGCGGGCGATCTGCGCCACGATCATCGGCCGTTCGGCAATCGCCTGCAACGTCACCAGCTGCGAGGTAGTGATGTCGTGATCGCTGCGCAGGCGACGCGAGTAAATATCCACCGCGTGGATGATGCGGCGCAACGACCGCATGACGCGTTGCTGGTGGCTGGGTTGCAGGACGCTCTTATCCATCGGGGCTACCGGTTGGTTCATGTGCAGCATCGCTATACTGCCCTTGCTGGAAAAAGAAAGTGCTTATTCATGGCTATTTCCGGCTGAGCGCCATGTAATCGGGTGTTTCGGGCACCAGCGTCGGGGTATGTTCCCGCGCGCCAATATGTTCGGGGCGCGGGGTCGTTCCGCCATACGGCGCCACGAGTTTGTTCTCCACGCTGTTATAAACCATGAACACATTGGTGCGGGCAAACGGAGTAATATTGCTGTTGCTGCCATGCATGGTGTTGCAATCGAATAAGGTGACAGATCCGGCCTTTCCATAGGGTGCATCGATACCGTGGGCATTGGCCAGCGTGGTAAGACTGGCGTCATCCGGCACGCCGTATTCCTGTTTGCGCAGCGATTTCTCGTAGTGATTCTCCGGGGTTTCGCCGACGCAGGAAACAAAGGTGCGGTGCGACCCGGGCATGACCATTAACGGGCCGTTATGGGGGCTGTTATCGGTCAGTGCGATGGAGCAGCTGAAGGCGCGCATGGCTGGCATGCCATCCTCGCTATGCCAGGTTTCATAATCGGAATGCCAGTAGAATTCCTTGCCCCGGAAGCCGGGTTTGAAATTGACCCGCGACTGGTGAACATACACCTCACTACCAAGAATATACTGTGCAATCGTCAGCAGCCGACGGTCTTGCATCAGGGCGGCAAAGAGCGGGTGCAGCCGGTGGGCCGCAAATACCGAACGCACGGTCTGGCTTTGGGGCTCGCGGATAACATAGCGCGCATCGACCGATGAATCGGCGGCCAGCTTATTGGCCGTTTCCAGCATCAGCGCCACTTCACGTGGGGTGAAATAATTTTCCAGATGGACATAGCCGTGCTGCTCGTAATGCTCGAGCTGAGCGCGGCTCAAGCCGGTTTTGTTGGCACTGGTGGCATCACCGTAAATGGTCGGCTCCTGCCGGGTCAGCAATTGGGCTTCGCGGGCAACGCGGGTGGGATACGGGTCGATCACCGCGTCGCGATGGCGGATGGCATTCGCTTGCATCATGTCCTCCTTAAGCGGCCTCGCGGTCGGGTTCATACGCGCCTTCGGCATTATGCACCTCGCGACCGGTCACCGGCGGGTTGAACACGCAGATCGTGCGCAGTGTCTCGGTGGCGCGCAGGATGTGCCGTTCATGGCCATCGAGCGCGTACATCACACCCGGTGCGATACGATGCGTTTCATTGGCTTCCAGATCGGTGAGCGTCCCCTCCCCCGCAATACACAGTACCGCTTCCTGATGGTGCTGGTAATGCATGTGCAGTTCCTCGCCGGCGGGAATGATGGTTTCGTGAAACGAAAACCCCATCCCGTCTTTTTTCAGCAGAAGCCGGGTGCTCGTCCAGCCATTACCTTCGACTTCGCGGTCGGTGCCTTTTAATGCATCGAGAGAACGAACAATCATGGTTACGCTCCTTTTTTCATTTGGGTGGCTTCGTGCGTCGCGGCTTCGCTGGCCAGCAGGCGTTTCAGTACGGTGGAGAGAATGGTCATACCCCGGCGCAGTTCCGCTTCGCTGATAGTCAGGGCGGGGAGGAACTTCAGCACCTGGTCGTCGCTGCCACAGGTTTCAACGATAAGCTTCTGGGCAAAGCACGCCTGGCGGATCTGGCTGGCAAGCTCAGGCATAGCCTTCGCTTCAATGCCGTAAGCGAGGCCGCGGCCGCGCACTTCAAAATCCGCCTGCGGGTAGGCAGCGGCGAGTTTTTGCAGCTCCTCGTTCAGGATCTGCGATTTATGACGGATGGACTGGGTGAACTCGCTGCCGCTCCAGAAATGCTCCAACGCTTTGGTGGCCGCCGCAAAGGCCAGATTATGCCCGCGGAAGGTGCCGTTATGCTGCGCTGGCGTCCATTGATCGAGCTCGGGTTTCAGCAGCACGAGTGCCATCGGTAACCCATACGCGCCGATCGATTTGCTGAGTACCACGATGTCGGGGGTGATATCGGCCTCCTCGAAACTGAAGAAGCCACCGGTGCGCCCGCAGCCCATCTGGATGTCGTCGACAATCATCAGCACACTGAACTCGGTGCAGAGCTCGCGCAGACCACGCACCCATTTGGCGGAGGCCACGTTAATGCCCCCCTCGCCTTGCACCGTTTCGACAATAATTGCTGCAGGCAGCGCCACGCCGGAAGAATTGTCGGTCAGGTACTGGCGCAGCAGGGCCAGCGTGTCGATGCTGTCTTCCATGTAATGGTTGTAGGGCATGAAGGTGGCGTTGCTTCCCTCCGTGCCGGGAATGGATTCCTTGTGGTAGAAATTCCCAGTCACGGCGAGTGCGCCGAGCGTCATGCCATGGTAGCCGTTGGTGAAGGAGATCACCCCGGCGCGGCCAGTAACTTTACGCGCCAGCTTAAGCGCCGCTTCAACCGCATTGGTGCCGGTCGGCCCGCAGAATTGCACTTTATAATCGAGATCGCGGGGAGCAAGAATCAGCTCGTGGAAGGTCTGGAGGAACTTGGCCTTGGTCTCGGTCATCATATCGAGCCCATGCACGACCGCTTCCGATTCGATATGCGCGATGACTGCCTCGCGGATAACGGGGTTGTTATGGCCGTAATTCAGTGTGCCCGCACCGGCCAGAAAATCGAGGTATTCGTTGCCGTCCGTATCCCACATTTTGGCGCCCAGCGCTCGGCGAAAGGTGACCGGAAACGAACGGCTGTAGCTGCGCACGTTGGATTCGATCTGGTCGACCGTGGGGGTGGTAGTCGTCGGTGTCGTGGTGGTCATGGGTTTGTTGCTCCTGGGATTATAATAGGTCTGTTATTGCATCGGGCCGACCCGCAGCAGCAGCTCATCCGCATGCGGTTCGGGAAATTGGTTGCCGGCGAGAAAAAGCGATTCCTCGCAGGGGCAGGCGCGGCGCGCGGCAAGTCCGGTGAAGAGTCGACGCGATGCATCGTTATCGGGCCCCACCGTACCCTCGACAAAGCAGATATCGGCCAACGCCGGGCGCGCGAGAATATCCTCCAGCATGGCGCGGGCGAGGCCCTGTCCGCGTGCCTCTTTCAGCACCGCTACCTGCCAGATGAACAGATGCTGTTGGCCTTGAGCCGTGACAAACGGGTAGGCGCTCATGAAACCCAGCGCCTTGCCCGCTGCATCCTCAACCAGTGCCGAGCTGGCGCTGAAATGGCTGGCGACTAGAAAATACGCATAGGACGAATTCAGGTCGAGCCCTCCGGCCTGCTGGGCCAGCGCATAGAGCCGGCTGCCGTCGGCCAGATGCGGGGGGCGGATAGTCGTCACCGGGTCGGGTTCGTCGGCGGCGTCGCGGTTGCGATGTAATGCATTCGCCATGGGTGGGGTGTAGCGCAGAAGTTAATCCGTTTCAACAAATAATATTTGTGTACGAATGATTCTATTTAGAATAAATTCTCCATAAGATTCATTCTGGCCATAGGAAACCCATGTCCGTTATTGTTGTAAGTTTCGTTGGTTTTTTACTTATTTTCCTTGGGGTTGGCACTATCTCTGCGCTGGTGGCCAAACCTACCACCGCCGACTATCTGCTCGCTGGCCGTGCGGTGAAACCTTGGCTAGCGGCGCTCTCGGCAGTCGCGACCAACAATAGCGGCTACATGTTTGTCGGCATGATCGGCTACACCTACTTGCAAGGCCTATCCTCCATCTGGCTGATGGTGGGGTGGCTGATGGGCGACTTCCTGGCCGCGCGGTCCATCCAGCAGCCATTGCGCGAGATGAACAAAAAACGCGAGGCGCTCAGCTTTGTCGAAACCATCGCCCGTTGGCACGGGCGTAACGACAAAGCCCTGCGATTCATCGGTAGCGTGGTCACGGTGATCTTCCTGTCGATATATGCCGCCGCGCAGTTGAAAGCAGGCAGCAAAGCGCTGCATGTGTTGTTCGGCTGGGACAGTGCTGCCGGGATCGTGATTGGCGGGGTCATGGTGGTGGCCTATTGCATGGCGGGGGGCATTCGTGCCTCGATCTGGACGGATGCAGCGCAATCGCTGGTGATGATCGCGGCGATGACGTTGCTATGCATCGCGGCGGTTGATGCCATGGGCGGTCTCGATGCGTTCTATGCCGGAATGCAGGAGATCGATGCCCATTACGCAAGCCCCTGGCCGAGTAACCAGGCATGGCCCGGCCTGCCCGGCGCGGTACTGTTTATCCTCGGCTGGTTTGGCGGCGGCTATGGCGTCATCGGTCAGCCACAAGTAATGATGCGCTTTATGGCGGTGGATGACCCGAACGCATTCTGGCGCGTGCGTGCCTACTACTATAGTTGGTTCGCCGCCTTTTACGCCGTCACGATCGGGGCCGGGCTGGGCGCACGCTTGCTGCTGCCTGCTACCGCCGGGTTCGATGCCGAACTGGCCCTGCCAAGCCTGGCCCTGCAGCTTCTGCCCGGCGTTGCCGTCGGACTCATCGTGGCGGGGCTTTTCGCCGCCACCATGTCGACCGCCGATTCGCTGGTAATCAGCTGCACGGCCAGTATCACGCGCGACATATTCCCTGCCCTGCAACGGCGCTATTTGGTTGCCAAGCTGGTGACGTTAACCGTGACTGCTTTTTCGGTTGGCATCGCACTCTATGCAGGCAGCAGTGTGTTCTGGCTGGTGCTAATCGCCTGGGGGTTGCTGGCTTCGGCCTTTGCACCGCTACTCACGGTGAACGCGCTGGGCGGCACGCCATCGCACGCCACCAGTCTTGCCATGATGCTCGGCGGCATTGCGACCATGCTGGCCTGGCGTTTTGCCGGGCTTAGCAGCCTGACCTATGAAATCCTGCCTGGCTTGCTGGCGGGGTTCGCTATTTACGGTATTGCCTGGCTCGCTGGCCGCCTGCGGTCAGCGCCGGTGCGGGCCACGTCATTATAGCAGCCGTGTCAGCGTATCGAGAATCCGCTGCTGGTCGCTCTCTTCCATACCGATCCAGATCGGCAGGCGCAGCACACGCTCGGCATAGTCGGTGGTGACCGCTAAATTACCCGCCGTCCGACCGTAGCGTATACCGGCCGGGGAGTCATGCAGCGGCACGTAATGAAACACCGGATAAATCCCTTCGGCGCGCATGGCGGCGATCAGCCGGTCGCGGTCGATCCCCGCTTCAAGCAGCACATAATACATATGGGCATTATGAGTGCAGTGTTCTGGTACGATGGGGCGGCGCAACTTGCCTGCATCCTCCAGTGACTGCAGCTGTGCATGGTAACCGGCCCAGCTGGCCAGACGATTATGCGTCATGCGCTCGGCTTCTTCAAACTGCGCCCACAGAAACGCGGCGATGAGCTCGCCAGGCAAGAACGACGAGCCCATTTCCTGCCATGTATATTTGTCGACTTCTCCGCGGCGGAAGCGGCTGCGGTCGGTACCTTTCTCGCGGATGATTTCGGCACGGGCACCATGCTGCGCGTCGTTCACCAGCAAGGCGCCGCCTTCGCCGGAAATCACGTTCTTGGTTTCATGGAAACTATAGCAGCCCAGCGTGCCGATGCTGCCCAGCATGCGGCCTTTGTAGCTGGCCATCACGCCCTGCGCCGCATCTTCCACCACGGCGAGTTTATGCTGCGCAGCAATTTGCAGGATACGATCCATCTCGCAGGCCACCCCCGCATAATGCACCGGCACGATCGCGCGGGTTCGCGGGGTGATCGCCGCCTCGATCAGTGTTTCGTCAAGATTCAGTGTATCGGTGCGAATATCAACAAATACCGGCACGCCACCGCGCAGCACGAATGCATTGGCGGTCGACACAAATGTGTAGGATGGCATGATGATTTCATCGCCGGGCTGAATGTCGAGCAGCAAGGCGGCCAGCTCCAGCGCTGCGGTGCAGGAATGGGTAAGCAACGCTTTCGGCGTACCCGTCGTATGTTCGAGCCATTGATGGCAGCGCTTGGTAAAGGGCCCGTCGCCCGCAAGCTGCCCGCCCAGATGCGATTGTGCAATGTAGGAAAGCTCACGCCCGGTCATGTGGGGTTTGTTGAAGGGAATGACCGGCTTACTGCTCATGCGCTGCGCAGCCGTTTGGTTTCGGCCGCCACGCTCGCCAGGTAACTACGGTATTCGCAATTGGGCATGGCGGTGAGCAATTGCTCAAAATCCGCCAGGCTCAAAAATCCGCGCACCAGCGCCGCCTCTTCCGGACAGCCGATTTTCAGTCCCTGCCGCCGCTCGACTGTCGCCACATAGGCCGAGGCTTCCTGCAACGCACTGGATGTTCCGGCATCGAGCCAGGCGAAGCCGCGATTCAGCCGCACCACCTGCAGGCTTCCCTCGGCCAGATAGGCGCGGTTAACATCGGTAATTTCAAGCTCGCCCCGCGGCGATGGCTTCAGGCGTTTGGCGATGTGCACTGCCTGTTTATCGTAGAGATAAATCCCCGGCACGGCATAGGCGCTTTTGGGTTTGGCGGGTTTCTCTTCGATGGAAAGCGCGCGGCCCTCCGCATCGAATTCCACCACCCCGTAGCGTTCGGGATCGTGCACGTGGTAGGCGAACA
>DITH01000070.1:11931-12389 GCA_002422745.1 Alphaproteobacteria bacterium UBA6189 | reverse complement strand
ATCCCCGCGTTCGCGGGGATGACAAAACCATGACAGAAAAAATAACAGTTAAGAAAAAAGAAACGGCGGGCGAAACGCTGCGCTCCTTCCTGGTGGCGATCCTCATTGCGCTGGTATTTCGTTCGGTCGCCTACGAGCCGTTTCACATTCCCTCCGGCTCCATGCTGACGACGCTGTATGAGGGTGACTATATTTTTGTGTCCAAACCATCGTACGGCTATAGCCGCTATTCCTTTCCGTTCGGGATCGAATGGTTTGAAGGCCGCGTCTGGCGCGATGCACCCGAACGGGGCGATGTGGTGGTGTTTCGCCTTCCGGCCAACCCGCGAATTGATTTTATCAAGCGTGTGATCGGCCTGCCGGGCGACACGGTGCAAATGCGCAATGGGCGATTGTATATCAATGGCGAGGCGGTGGATATGACCCGCCGCGGCGATGTCGAAATTCCCGAGGGGCGA
>DITH01000070.1:0-11870 GCA_002422745.1 Alphaproteobacteria bacterium UBA6189 | reverse complement strand
ATTTCATGATGGGCGATAACCGCGATAACTCGGAAGATAGCCGCTACCAGCTGGAGGTGGGGTTCATTCCGGAAGACCATCTGATCGGCCGGGCTGAGCTGATCTTGCTGTCGTATGACACGTCCTACCCGTTTTGGAAATTCTGGCTGTGGCCGCAGGCGTTACGTGGCGATCGCTGGTTCAAGGAGATTCACTGATGCGTGATCTGTCCACGCTCCAGGAAGCGCTGGGATATCGGTTTGCCAACATAATTTTGCTGGAACAGGCGCTGACGCACCGTTCCTGCGCCGACCAGCATAACCAGCGGCTGGAGTTTCTGGGTGACTCGGTGCTCGGGCTGCTGATCGCCGAAATGCTATACGGATTATATCCCGAAGAGGCGGAGGGCGATCTTTCCAAGCGGTTGGTGTCGCTGGTAAATGGCGAGCAGCTGGCCGATATCGCGCGGACGCTCGGGCTCGGAACTTACCTTGCCATGTCGGCCAGCGAAGCAGAGCAGGGCGGGGCCGATAACCGCTCGAACCTCGAAGATGCCTGCGAGGCCCTGCTGGGGGCGATTTACCTCGATGGCGGGCTAGAAGCGGTGCGCAGCGTGGTGGTGCGTTTCTGGCAGCCATTGGCGGAACAAACCGTAGCGCCGCCGAAAGACGCTAAAACGACCTTGCAGGAATGGGCGCAGGGCCGTGGGTTGCCGTTGCCCGAATATGTAGTGCTAAGCGCCGATGGGCCGAGCCATGCGCCGCATTTTGTTGTCGAGGTGCGGGTAAATGGGCGAGCTCCGGGGCGCGGTGAGGCAGGCACCAAGAAGCTGGCCGAACGCAAAGCGGCCGAGGCAATGCTAGCGACCATTCAGTAAGAAAGAACCTGGGGATGCGTTGTGCGGCACGCGTTGTCGGTCGTCATGTGGAATCCTTGTGGCTGCGGTATTCATCGAGCGGTTGCATAGTGGCCTGGCCTTGGGCGCTGACTCCATGCCGCCGCAGCACCAGCATGACGGTACGGGCGAGTATGTGCAGATCCATCCCAAGCGACCATTGCGCGACATAGCGCGCATCATATTCGAGGCGGTCTTCCCAGCTTTGCGCATTGCGGCCATGCACCTGCGCCAGGCCGGTCAGGCCGGGGCGCACCTGGTGCCGTGTGGCTTCGCGCGTGCTATAAAACGGCAAGTAACGCGGCAATAACGGGCGCGGGCCGACAAAACTCATTTCACCGATGAGGATGTTCCAAAGCTCGGGTAATTCATCGAGGCTGCTGGCGCGCAGGAACCGACCGAAGGGCGTTAAACGTTCGGCGTCGTTACCCGGGCCGGGACGCATGGTGCGGAATTTGATCAGGGTGAAGGGGCGCTGCCGGTAACCGATCCGCTCCTGCCGAAAGAAAACCGGCGTGCCGAGCAGCAGGGCAACCAGCAGGGCCAGCAGCACGAGCAGCGGGGCCAGCAATACCAGTAGCACGGCGCTGGCAAAAAGGTCGAACAAGCGTTTTAAGGCGGATTGCATAGAACTCCTATATCAATAGACGAGCTATGAAGCTATTTGAGGATTTGTCAATTTTGCCGGGCTGAGGTAAAACCCATCCATGGCAGAAAAACCACTCATTGTGATAGGCGGCGGCGGGCACACCGCGGTGCTGATCGGTATGCTCAAGCGCGATCAGCGCGCCGTGCAGGGTATTCTCACCCGTGATACCACCTTGGTTGGCGAGTCAATCCACGGCGTGCCGGTGATCGGGCTCGAAGGAGAATCACCTTTATCTGCCGATGCGGTGCAGCTGGTGAACGGGGTGGGCAATGTCGCCTCGCGCAACGGTTCGGGGCTGGAAGTGCGCACCGCTATATATAGCCGTTACCACGCGGAAGGATTCACCTTCGCTTCGGTGATATCGTCGCAAGCTATCATCCAGCCCGATGTATTGCTGGGCGAGGGGGTGCAGGTTATGCCTGGCGTCGTCATTCAGCCGGGGGTTATGCTTGGGGCCAATTGTATCGTGAATACCCGCGCCTCGCTCGATCACGATGTCGTGATCGGCCCGCATTCGCATATCGCGCCGGGTGCAGTGCTGTGCGGTCACGTCACGGTGGGCGAACGTGCCCATATCGGTGCCGGGGCGGTGGTGATACAGCAGGTGCGTATTGGCCATGACGCGGTGATCGGCGCCGGGGCTATCGTGACCCGCGATGTGGGCGCTGGCGAAGTAGTGCTGCCAAAACGCTAAGCGTTAGAGCGCGGCGCGCAAGGTCTCCGTAATATAATCGATCGTCGTATCCTCAAGGTACGGATGCATCGGTAGGCTGAAGACGCGTCCGGCCAAATCCTCACATACCGGCAAGGCCCCGCCGGTAGCGGTCGGGAAGGCGGCATAGGCGGTTTGCCGGTGCAGCGGCGTGGGGTAATAGACCATGGTGGGTACGCCAGCTTCTTTCAACGTGGCCTGTAGGCGCTGGCGTGTGGCGTGGTCGGGTGCGGTGAGTGTGTATTGCGCCCAGACGGAACGGTAGCCCTCGGCCACCCTCGGGGTTTGGATTTTATCGTGCAGGGCGGCGCTGTAGCGCGCGGCGACATGGTTACGGGCAGCAATTTCATCGGCGAAAATGGCGAGTTTCTCGATAAGGATCGCCGCCTGCAACGTGTCGAGCCGTGCATTGAGGCCGATGCGCACATTGTCGTATTTATCAGTGCCTTTGCCGTGCACACGCAGGGAACCCATGATTTCGGCCAGTGCATCGCTGTTGGTAAATACCGCGCCGCCATCGCCATAACAGCCAAGCGGCTTGGCGGGGAAGAAACTGGTGGTAGTGATATCGGCCAGGGTGCCGGTGCGGGTGCCGTGATATTCGCCACCAAAACCCTGTGCCGAATCGGCAATGAGAAAAAATCCCTCCGCCTGGGTGATGGCATGAATCGCATCGTAATCGGCCGGCAGGCCGAACAGATCCACCGCGATCACGCCACGCGGGTTCAGCCCGGCTTTGTTGGCCACTGCAATAGCGGATTTCAGGCTTTGCGGATCGAGGTTGAAGCTTTGGGCATCACTATCCAGAAACACCGGGGTCGCGCCGCGCAGAGCAATCACTTCTGCCGTGGCCGCGAAGGTGAAACTGGGGCAAAACACCGCATCGCCGGGCTGCACATTATACGCCATTAATGCCAGGCTTAGTGCGTCGGTGCCGTTCGAGCAGGTGATGCTATGTTTGGCGCCGCAGAAAGCACTCAGCTGTTGTTCCAGTTCCACCACTTCTTTGCCCATAATGTAGCCGCCATGGGCGAGCACGCGTGCTATCGCCGCATCGAGGCGAGGCTTGATGCGCTGCTGCTGGGCGGCGAGATCGATAAACTGAATGGGCGAACGAGCAGCGGCCAGTTCAGGCTTTGATAACATGGGTGCGGTCTTTCACGTTACGGCAGGCATTGCGGGTATCGAGCACCAGCTTGCTATGTTCACACACCCAGTTGTAATCGATATTGCTATGCTCGGTGGCGATCAGCACGGCGTCGTACTGGGCAAGGGTGTCCTCGCTAAGCGGAGTGTTTTTGCGCCCGGTCAGGCTTGCATGCTCGCGCGTTGGCGGAATTTCGGGGAAGTGGCTGTCGTGGTAATCCACCACCGCGCCGCGTTCTTCGAGTTTCTCCCAAATGAACATGGAGGGGCTTTCGCGCAGATCGTCGACATCTTTTTTGTAGGCCACGCCCATCAACAGGATGCGTGTGCCATTCAGCCCTTTTTTGTAATGGCGATCAAGCCCTTGCCGCAGGCGCTTAATCACGTAACCCGGCATGGCATGGTTGATCTGTCCGGCAAGCTCGATGAACTGCGTGGGCATGCCATATTCGCGGCTTTTCCAGGTGAGGTAGAACGGGTCGATCGGAATGCAGTGGCCGCCAACGCCGGGGCCGGGATAAAACGGCATGAAGCCGAACGGCTTGGTTTTCGCCGCGTCGATTACTTCCCAGACATCGATACCCATTTTTTCGTAAACCATCTTCAGTTCGTTCACGAGGGCGATATTCACCGAGCGGAAAATATTTTCGGTCAGCTTGACCGCTTCGGCCGTGGCGCTAGACGTTACCGGTACCGCCTGGGTGACGATATTGCCGTAAAACGCCATGGCGAGCGCGCGCGACTTGTCGTCATCCGCCCCGACGATTTTGGGGATGGAATGGGTCGAGAAAAAACCGTTGCCGGGGTCTTCGCGCTCGGGGCTGTAGGCGATAAAGAAATCCTCGCCCCCCTTCAGCCCGGTTTTCTCCAGCATGGGCTTGAGCAGATCGGTCGTGGTGCCGGGATAGGTGGTCGATTCCAGCACCACCAACTGACCAGGGCGCAAATTACGCGCGATGGTTTCGGTCGTGGCGAGCACAAAGCTCATGTCCGGTTCGCGGTGTTTGTCGAGCGGGGTAGGTACGCACATAATCAGCAGGTCGGCGCTGGCGAGAGCAGTTTCGTCGCACGACGCGGTGAAACGTTCGCCACGCATATCGGCGACCACCGCATCGGTAATGCCCTTGATGTAGGATTGCCCGGCGTTGAGTTTTTCGATTTTTTGCGGGTCGACATCGAACGCCAAAACACGGTAGCCTTTGGCGTGGGTAGCGATGGCGAGCGGAAAGCCGACATAGCCCATGCCCATAATGGCGATGGTGGCATCGCAGGCGTTTAGCCGAGCCAGCAACGTTTCGAAATCGACAGCATGAACATCGTGTTGAGAGATGGCGGTTGTTGGCATAGGGGTTCCGTTACGAAGCTTTGGCGGTTTGATCGGGAAGGGTGATTTCTTCCAAGTGTTCATCGGTGGTGATGCGGTAGCGGCGGCCCTCGCGCGGGCAGGTTAAATCATCCCCCAGACGCTCGCCGGCGTGGCTTACCCAACCGATTTGCCTGGCGGGATTGCCCACCATGAGGGCGTGGGGTTTCACATCTTTCGTCACTACGGCGCCAGCGCCGATCAGGCAGTAGGCGCCTAAGGTATGGCCGCAGACGATGGTGGCATTGGCACCGATGGTAGCGGCACGGCCCACATGCGTTGGCAGGTATTCGTTTTTGCGCTCGATTTCGGCGCGCGGGGTGTTGACGTTGGTGAACACGGCCGAGGGTCCGCAAAATACGCCGTCCTCCAGCGTCACGCCTTTGTAGAGGCTGACGTTATTCTGGATTTTGCAATGGTTGCCAATGGTGACATCCGGCCCGATCATGGCGTTTTGGCCGATGATGCAGGCTTCCCCAATCGTGGTGCCGCCGAGGATATGGCTGAAATGCCAGATTTTGCTGTCGCGGCCGATGGTGCAGCCGTCATCGACCACGGCGGTTTCATGCACGAAATAATCACGGTCTATTGGTAGCTGCATGGCTTTCTCCGCCCGTTCGAGTACCGACAAGACGCGAATGGCTTCGGCCGCATCGGTGATGGGATGCTTGCCCGCCATTGCCTCGATGAAATGGCGGCATTCATTGTTCAGCGGCTCGCTGGGGGTATAGGCAACCGCCTCGCCATCGGCCTTGATGGGGGTGGGGATATTGCCGTTCCAGGCGATGCCGTGACGGTAGAGCATCAGTTTGCTCTCGACCGGTTGCGTATCGTCGAACACCGCCATCGCCGCGCTGCCGATCACTACCAGTTTCTGTTCTTTTACCGGGTGCAGCCAGCTGACGAACAGATGCGCGTTCAAGCCGTTGGCGAACTGCAGCTGCGCCGTGCATTGATCGGCAATGCCGGGGTTGATGCTGGCGGTCGCCTGCGCCGTGACGCGCGTTGGCGATTCCCCGGTGAGGCCGAGGATCATGGAAATATCGTGCGGCGCGAAGCTCCACAGCACGTTTTCCTCCACCCGCAATTTGCCAAGGCTGAGGCGGTTGGAATAGATATACTGTAAGGTGCCGAGGTCACCCGCCGCGACCAACGCTTTCAAGGCCTGATAGGCTGGGTGGTATTGCAGCACATGGCCCACCATGAGCACACGCTGCTGCTTTTCACTAAGTTGGCGCAATGCTTCCGCATCGGCGCTGGTGAGGGCGAGGGGCTTTTCCACCAGCACATGCTTGCCTGCCTGCAACGCTAATGTGGCTAGCACGGCATGCTGGCTGGCGGGTGCGGCGATGACCACACCTTCGATGGCGGTGTCGGCCAAGATCGCGTCCAGTGACTTCATGGGTACGCCATGCTGGCTGGCCTGCGCCTCGGCATGCGGCGCATGGCTGTCGGCCACGGCGGCGAGAGCGCCAAGCTCGGCCATATTGCGCACCAGGTTTTTACCCCAGTAGCCGCAGCCGATCACGGCAATATTCGGTTTCGCGGTGCTCATGCGTAGTGAATGCCCCAAAAATCGCTGGATTACTAGGCCCGTGGCAGGGTAAATGCAAGTTTAAACAGGGGTTATCCATGCCGCCAGCTACCCAACTTGTGAGTGAAGCCGAGCTGCTTTCGCGCATTCTGCATCGCGACGCGATGATGTTGGTGCTGAATAAACCGGCAGGGATTGCGGTGCATGCCACCGGGCACGATAAAATCGCCCTCGACCAGAGCTTTCACCATGTGCAGTTTGGGCTGCCCAACCCCCCGGCGCTGGCGCATCGGCTCGATCGGGGCACCTCGGGTTGCCTGGTGCTCGGGCGGCATCGCCAGGCGTTGATTAAACTCGGCAAGCTGTTCGAGCACAAGCAGGTGCAAAAAACCTATCTGGCGGTTGTGGTGGGCCAGCCCGCCGCGACGGAAGGGGTAATCGACCAACCGATTCTAAAATCCGGCCAGGGCAGTTTATGGACTCTGTCGCTCGACCCGGCCGGGCAGGAGGCCATCACCGATTACCGCGTGTTGCGGAGCAATGGCACGCTGAGCCTGCTTGAGATGTCGCCGAAAACCGGGCGCACGCATCAGCTACGTTTGCACGCTGCGTTTGCGCTCGGATGTCCCATCGTCGGCGACCCGTTTTACGGAAAAACCGCGCCGTTTTATGCGCCGCGCCAGCCGGGTGAAATCATTCCGCGCCGCTCGAGAGAGGAACGGGAGCAGCATAGCGTGGAAGCGCTGGCTGACCCCTGGAGCGCTGCTAACCAACCGATGATGCTGCATGCGCAATCGATCACCATTCCGCTGAATCCGAAAAAAGAGCCGGTGCATGTAGAAGCCCCGCTGTCGGAGACGATGGAGGCATTGATCGCGCGTATTTAAGCGCAGGTTTACTCACCCTGGCTGGCCGAGAATCCAGGTTTGCCGTCGAACGTCCACAGCGACTCGATCTTCAGGAAGTCGATGCCTTTCTCGGCAGCGCGGGTAAGCAGGGCGGCCATATCGGCGTGGGTCACGGGCGCGCCCTCCTGCTTGGGCATGAAGCGGCAGCGGAAACGGTCGGTAAAGTCCATTTCCGTGACCATGTTCGGCCATACTTTGAGCCCTTTGCACGAGAGCAATTTGAGCTCAAGCGCATCGGTGGAGAGGGACGAAACAAGCGTGCCCAGCTGGTTGATATCCTTGCCCACCCAATGCACGAAGAAATCGACGCCGACGAGTTTGCGGTCTTCGGTTTGAGGGGCCATCACGGCGTGGCTGCCGGGGCTGCCTTTGCCGGCGGCATATTTTACGACGCGGTATTTCTGCGGTTCCTGACCGAGCCGGTCGATCACTGCCTGGGCGAATTCCTTGGTGCCCAGCTTGGCTTTGCTCATGTCATTATGGATATCCACGGTGTGCTGACCGTCTTCGATCGTGCGCAGCCAGGCGTTATGAATGGTGGTGGCGTAGTCGTGCAGGCCCAGATGCACCAGCATCATGATCGCGCCATGCAGCAGGCCCGAGGGGTTGGCGATATTCTGCCCGGCGATGTCGGGGGCGCTACCGTGAATGGCCTCGAACATCGCATAATTAGCACCGATATTGGCCGAGCCGGCAAGGCCCACCGAACCTGATACTTCGGCGGCGATGTCGGAAATAATATCGCCGAACAGATTTTCCGTCACGATCACGTCGAACAAATGCGGTTTGCTGGCAATGCGCGCCGAGCCGATATCGATGATATAGTGGTCGGCCTCGATCTGCGGGTATTCCTTGGCCACTTTATTGAACTGGTCGTGGAACGCGCCGTCGGTAAGCTTCATGATGTTGTCTTTGCTCATGCAGGTGACCTTCTTGCGGCCGTTCTGCACCGCGTATTCGAAGGCGTAGCGCATGATGCGCTCGGAGCCGGAGCGGGTGATGATTTTTACCGACTGGAACGCATCCTGCGTCTGGCGGTATTCGATGCCGGCATAGAGGTCTTCCTCGTTCTCGCGCACGATCACCAGGTCCATGTTGGCGTGCATCGACTTAATATACGGGTGAAAGCTCGTGCACGGACGCACATTGGCGTAGAGGCCGAGCGATTTGCGCATGGTCACGTTCAGCGATTTGTAGCCGCCGCCCTGTGGGGTGGTGATGGGGGCTTTGAGCAGTACCTTGGTGCGCTTGATAGAATCCCATGCCGCGGGGGGAATGCCGGTGGTGACGCCCTTTTCGTAGAATTTCTGGCCGACCTCGATTGTATCGATATTCAGCGGCACGCGTGCCTCGGCAAGAA
Source organism: Alphaproteobacteria bacterium UBA6189 (assembly GCA_002422745.1). Lineage (GTDB taxonomy): Bacteria > Pseudomonadota > Alphaproteobacteria > Rickettsiales > UBA3002 > QFOX01. Next base: position 3,324 of record DITH01000070.1, on the reverse strand, counting down.
TTTTCAGCACCGCTTCCATAATCTCGGGGCCAATGCCGTCGCCATAGGCCACGGTAATCGGTTTTGCCTGTAATTTCTTGACCATCTGGACGACCGACATGGAGCTCTCCTTAGCATGAGCGGGTGAATGCGCGGAGCCTTGCGCACGCAATCGGTTTTGGCAAGCATTTGCATGGTTTTACGGGCGTTATCTGAAAGGGAATTCCCTAGCTGCGGCAAACTTACACCGCTTGCATTGCCACGGTAAAAAAAGATGCCATGGATTGATGCATATCAAGCAATGTGGTTTTGGCGGCATATAGATAGTTTGTATGTTCAACATGGCGGCGGAGAAACCGTGCGCCGCTTTTTTTGTGGAGATGGGTATGAAAAAAAATCAATTACGTGCAGCGGTGGCGGCGTTTGCCTTAGCGCTTACGGCAAGTCCTGCGCTGGCTGAGGGCTGGGCACAGTCTGGCGATTGGCTGATTCGTGGCCGCGCGATCTACATTGCGCCCGATGAAAGCTCGAGCATCAACCCGATCGGTGGCAAGGCCGATTTCAGCAACGAATTCACACCGGAACTCGATTTCACCTACTTCTTCACCCCCAATATCGCGGCGGAGCTGATTCTCGGCATGGCGCGCCATAGTGCCACCGTTGAAGGCGGTGCCGCCAACGGTGCTGATGTGGGTTCGGCCCTCGTCGTGCCGCCGACATTGACGCTGCAGTACCACTTCACCGATTTCAGCTGGGTGAAGCCGTATGTCGGCGCGGGCCTTAACTACACCATGTATTTCGACGAGGAACCGGGTAGCCAGACTTCGCTCGATTTTGATAATTCGTTCGGTGTGGCACTGCAGGCCGGGGCCGATGTGCCGATCGACGACCATTGGAGCTGGAATATCGACGTGAAGAAAATCTACACCAACGCCGATGCAAAATGGAATGGCGGCGCCATCAGCGCCAATATCGACCTCGACCCGTGGGTGATCGGTACGGGGATTGGTTACCGCTTCTAAACGCGCATCAGTGCCGTAGAAAACCGCCATGTGCCCCCACATGGCGGTTTTTTTATGGGTCGTCATGAAATCGTCACGATTGGCTGCTAGTGGCGTGGGTATGAAACAGCGTCACCCTATAAAACTAACGATATCCTCGGACGAGTTTAACCGGCTTATCGACGCGCGTATTGAATCGTATGAAGCATCGAAGCATAAATCGTACCTTTCGCTGTTAAACGATGAAACGATTAGCCAGATAATAAAAAAACTGACCCCCGAGAGTGACCTTGGGCACGGTAAACGTTACCTTATGGAATTACACAACCAGTATGGAAAAATTGGGCTTGAGCGTTTTGCCGACCGCGTATTACAGGCGATCGACAATGACGGAAAACTGGATTTTCGGCATTTCGAGAAAGGTGAGCTCGACTTACTCGTCGAGATGTATCAGCTCAAGCAGACTGACAACAGTCACTTAAACGCGCCGACGCGGCGTCAACTGATGAAACAGATCGGCAAGTTTGCTGCAGGTAGTTTCCTCGTTGAAGCGGCCATTATGACAGGTGGTCAGCTCTCCGGTATTGAACCTCATCACCCAGAAACCCATCCGGTACGGGAAGGGTATCGAAAACTCAGTAAAGTAAATGAACTGGCGATCGTGCCGAGTGGGCTTGCTGCTATCGGTATTCATATCTGGAATGATATGCAGATTGAAGATGCGCGATTGAAAGCCGAGGAGATCGCTGAGAAGCTTGCGCATGTGGAATATGCGGTGGATGCGTTAGCCGACCTTAGTAAGTCGAAATGGCGCGCCCGCCAACTCCGCGATGCTTCGGAGCCTCAGTTCCCGCAAGCAAGCCGCACGAAAGGCTTAAGCTGCTAAGCTAACGCCGCTTTCACCGCTGCTAACGCCGCTTCCAGCTTGTCGCCGTCCGGCCCGCCGCCCTGGGCGAAATCCGGGCGGCCGCCACCGCCTTTGCCGCCCACCGCTTCCACCGCCACCTTTACCAGTTCCGGCGCGGCCGGTGTAGAGGCTGCATCCTTGCCGACCGCGACGATGATATTAGCTTTGCCTTCGTTGCTGGAGAGCAGCACATTCACGCAATCGGTGTGTTTTTGGGCCATGCCGTTCGCGAGGTCGCGCAGGGATTTGGCATCGAGTTCGCCGAAGATCTTGCTGGCAAGTTTCGTGCTGCCGATCGTTTCTACTTCCGCGTCGCCGCTGCCGCCACCAGTGCCGCCCCCCATGGCGAGCTGCTTTTTAGCGTCGGCCAGTTGCTTCTCTAGCTTTTTCTTTTCATCCTGCAGCGCGGCGGTTTTCTCGCTCACTTCATCCGGTTTCACTTTCAGCACGCCTGCTGCGTCACGCAACGCAGCTTCCTGCGCAATGAGGTAGGCAAATGCTCCGTCGCGTGTGACCGCTTCAATGCGGCGAACACCGGCGGCAACTGCTCCTTCGCTGAGGATTTTAAACAGGCCGATATCGCCCGTACGGCGCACATGCGTGCCGCCGCACAGTTCGACCGAGTAATCGCGTCCGTTTTCCTGTTTTCCCATGGCGAGGACGCGCACTTCGTCGCCGTATTTTTCGCCGAACAGGGCGATGGCCCCGGCCTTCACGGCTTCGTCGTGGGTCATGAGACGGGTGGTTGCCTCGGTGTTTTGCCAGATATAGTGGTTCACTTCGCGTTCGATCGCATCGAGCTCCTCGCGGCTGATGGCTTTGGGATGCGTGATGTCGAACCGCAGCCGGTCTTCCGCCACCAGCGAGCCTTTTTGTGTCACATGCTCGCCCAGCTGGCGGCGCAGGGCGGCGTGCAGCAGGTGGGTGGCGGAGTGGTTAGCGCGAATGCGGTCGCGCCGCTCGGTGTCGATAGCAAGTTCGATTACGTCGCCCACAGCGAGTGTACCTTCGGTGACGGTAATGGCGTGCACATGTAAGCCGTCGAGCGGTTTGGCGGTATGAGTGACTTCGGCGTGGCCGCCTTTGGCTGCGATGCTGCCGGTATCGCCGATCTGGCCGCCCGATTCGCCGTAAAACGGTGTCTGGTTGGCCAGTAACTCGCCCGATTCGCCGGCGTTAAGGCTAGTCACCGTCACGCCATCTTTCACCAGGGCGGCGATGGTGGCCTGCGCTTTGTCGGCCTGGTAGCCGAGGAATTCACTGACGCCCGCCTGCTCCTTCACGTCGAACCACAGCCCGGCGGTGGCGCTGGCGCCGGAGCCTTTCCACGCCGCACGGGCGCGTTCCTTTTGCTCCTGCATCGCGGCTTCGAAACCGGGCAGGTCGACCGTCATCTGTTCACCGCGAAGGATATCCTGCGTGAGATCGAGCGGGAAG
>DITH01000056.1 GCA_002422745.1 Alphaproteobacteria bacterium UBA6189 | reverse complement strand
AGCCTTGGTAATACGCGCCAGGATGTCACCACGCCCGGCACTGGCCCGTATATTGGCCGACTCGCAGCGTGCACTCGTACAATGCAGGGGGCCTTTTACGTTGCTGAAAGGCGCATTGGGCATCAGCACCAGGGCGTTTAAATCGACCGCCAGCTTCATGGCCGGAAAATCGGCGAGCAGGTTATTCTCACTGCCATCGCCGCTTCCGGTGTAGCTCATGCTGGCATCGAGCGTGTTACCGTTGATGGTGGCGTCGAACCCATCCTTCAGCACCTTATACTGCACACCGAAATCGCTACGGCTGGTGCGCACGCGAGGAAATATCAATTCCTTCACACCGAGATCACTTCCCAGTTTCAACGTGGCGTTGGGCGCGCTGAGTCCTTTGGCGTTGATATTCAACGCATAGTGATTTCCTTTCGGCGTCACGGTGATTTTAGCAGCGGCACCGCGTGGCTTTTCCCAGCTGATCTCGGGAATACGAATGGCGATATCCGACAAATCGGCAGCGGCGGTTTTTAACTGCAACGTGTCGCGCATGGCGATGACAGACGCGTCGATGCCCATCGTGCCCTCGCCAAAGCGCTGGTCGTCGGGCAGGCCGAGGCTCGAAAACTGCGCGCGGGCGATGGAGCCGTCGAGCGCCAGCTCCACGTCGCTACCGCTTTTCTGGGTGGCGGTTACATTAAGAGTCGCCGGGCCGCTGCTCACTTTCCCAACGAATTTCATGCCCTCAGGGTTAGCAGTAAGCTCGCCGCTCGCATTCCGAATATCGATGCTGCCGGCCAGTTTCGGCTGGCTGATATTTTTTAGCGTCATGGCGACATCGTACACCACCTCGTCAAAATTGATTTCCCCTTCCGCGACCGGCGTAGCGTTGGGTTTATCTTTGGAGAATGCATCGAATTTCAGCTTCAATATGCCCTCCACCGACCCGTTGATCGTTTTGGGGTTGAGCTCGAGCGCATCGTCAAAGGTAAAATATTTCAGCTGCAACAGATTCGCCGCATCGGCTGCCGGGGCATCCAGATCGGTAGTGATTTCCATCGGCGTAGCCGGGTTATTCAAATCCGGACATATAATATGGGCGCGGCGGATGGTCGTACCGCTGAGCATGGTGCCACTGGTGGCTTGTATATCCATCGTTGCAGCGGTGAATTTTACCGTACCATTGACATTTTTCATAGGCGGGAAGCCGGGCAGGTAATGCACCGTGATATTGCGCGCCTGAATGGTCGATTCGATCGCTTCATCGCGCAGCTCGGGGTTTTCAAAATCCTCCGGCGTCAGGTCGAAACGAATGGTGGCATCAACCCCCGCCCCATCTGACAGACTGCCGGTCACGAATTCACGCGAATCGGGTGCCAGCGTGAGCGGCCAGTATTTATACAGCTTATCGATGGCCAGTTCGTCGGCACGGCCCTGGCCCTGCACGTACCAACCATCTTTTTTATGTTCGGCGGTAGCGTTGGCGGTAAGATTGGTATCCACCAGCGCCATTTCCAGTTTTTTTACCTCCACCACCTTCATGCCGGCGCGCGCATCAACCTCAAATTCTGCCTGTTTCACTTTAATCGGCTCCGGAAACCAAGCGGGCGAAATTACCGTCAGCGTTTGGGTCGAAAGTTTCGCTTCGCCGGATTGCGGCTCCATCGCGTCATTAAGCTGCATCTCGACCCGGCCATTGATATTGCCTTCCAGCTCCATCTGCCCCGGACAGGTCATGAACAGGCAGATATATTGACTCGGCAACCGGCTCATTTCCACCGTCGCACGGTGCATATCGGCCTCGATCGTGCGCAGGGTAACATTCAGCCGTCCCTTATCGTCGCCATGGGTAAAAGGCAGCTCCAGTCGGGCATTATACCGCCCGAAGGCGCGCGCCACGAGGAGGCTGGCACGCGGACTCTCCAGTCGTGAGCCGGTGACTTCATCGGTAATGACCAACCCGGCATCCTCCACCCGCAAGCGGCGAAACGGCAAGCTGCCATCCCAATGCAGGCCGGGCTTGCTTTCGTCCGATTGCAAGGTGCTGATGGGCGTGGCGGTGTCGCTCCCCTCCAGGCCCAGTCGCAGGATTTTATCTTTATCGCGCGTGAGGAAAACTTTCGGATTTGGCAGCACTACCGTGTGTAGCAGGCGGCGTTTTGGCAGGAACCCAAGCGGGTCGAGCCCGATATACATCTCTGGCAAGGTGGCAAAAACCGCCCCGTCACGCCCGGCGATGGTGACATTGCGGGCATGCAGCAGCCCCAGTTTCGAAAGATCCCGCCAGTCGATGGTGAGGTCGCCGATGGCGACGTTATAGCCGCTGCTGCCGGCATTAATGCTGCTAAGAAGCGCCGGCTTCGCCCAATTGAGGGTTTTTTCGCCCTGGCGTAACCAGATCACCAGGAAGATGCCAACCAACAGTATACCGAGCAGCAGAATTTTCAGTAGGGTAAGTATAGGCTTCAGCTTGACCATTCCTGTGCTTCCGGCAAAGACTCGAACGCATGAGCGCGCCCTGCCTTCCTGTTATCACCAGCCGATTGCCGATGGCAAGCCGCACGGGGGACGCGTCACTGGCGCTGGAGGAATTCCTTACCCTTGGTTTATGCAGCCGTGAAGCGGCCGCGCCGGTGATCGCCGCAACTGCGGGCAATGCGCCGTTTCTCGCCCGGCTGATCCGCAAGTATCCGGAGCAGCTGCAGCACATTCTGACGCACGGAGTGAATCAGAGCTGGATGGCGATGACGCAGGAGCTCGACGCCCTGCCCCTCGCCGAGCTAAGCCAACCCGAGTTAATGCGCCAGTTGCGCGTGTTCAAAGCACGGGCGGCGCTTACCGTCGCCATTGCAGATTTACGTGGGGACTGGGAATTGCTCGCCGTCACTCGCGCCTTGTCGGATTTCGCCAGCAGCACCGTGCAGGCCGCCCTGCGTTTTTTATTGCTGCAGGCGGCCCAGCGGGGCGAGTTTGCTGCGGCTATGCCAACCCTGCCCGAACAGCAGTGCGGCATTGTCGTGCTGGGCATGGGCAAACTTGGCGGGCTGGAGTTGAACTATTCGAGCGATATCGATTTGATCGTGCTGTTCGATAAAGAGCAGTTACCCTATCAGGGCAATCGCAACGCCCAGCATTTTATGAACAAACTGGCGCAGGATATGGTGAGCATCCTGCAAGAGCGGACGCCGGACGGCTACGTGTTTCGCACCGATTTACGCTTACGCCCCGACCCGATGTCGACCCCGCTTGCGGTAAGCACTGCCGCGGCCCTCACCTACTATGAAACAGTGGGGCAAAACTGGGAGCGCGCCGCGATGATCAAGGCGCGACCGGTAGCGGGCGACATGGCGGCGGGCGAGGATTTCCTGCGCGAGCTGGTGCCGTTTATCTGGCGCAAGACCCTCGATTTCGCCACCATCGCCGACATTCATTCCATCAAACGCCAGATGAATGTGGCTAAGGGCAAGGCCATTGCGGTCGAAGGCCACAATATCAAAACCGGCGCAGGCGGCATTCGCGAAATCGAATTTTTTGCCGCCACCCAGCAGCTGGTCTGGGGCGGCCGTATCCCGGAATTGCGGGTTAAAAGTACGCTCGAGGCATTGCGCGCTTTATGCCAGTTCGACATGATCGATAGCGATGTGCTGGCTGAACTCACCAGTTGCTACGTCTATTTACGCACGGTGGAGCACCGGCTGCAAATGCGCAACGACGAGCAAACCCACGAGCTGCCCCAGGACATCGGTGCGCTGACGGAGGTGAGTATATTCTCCGGCTACGCGGATTTCCCTAGTTTTGCGCAGGATTGCCGCGTCGTGCTGGCCTGCGTACACCGCCATTACAGCGAATCGATGGAGGATAGCGCGCCGTTGGCAGTGGAGGGCAACCTGGTATTTACCGGGGTCGAGGCCGACCCCGAAACGCTAGTGACACTCACGCATATGGGTTATCAGGAAACCCGGCGCGTGTCGGATATTATTCAGGGATGGCATCGTGGCCACCGCCGCTCGACCCGCTCGAAACGTTCACGGCAGGTGCTGACCGAGCTGATCCCAGCCCTGCTGACCGCGTTGGGTAAAACCGCTAACCCCGATGCGGCCTTTTTTCATTTCGACGATTTCCTCGCCCGCCTGCCATCCGGCGCACAGATTTTCTCGCTACTCAATTCGCGCCCCGAACTGCTGAGCCTGCTGGCGGATATTCTGGGTTCTGAACCGGCGCTGGGCGATACGTTATCGAACGACCCGGCGTTACTCGACAGCGTGCTTGAAGCCGATTTCTTTCTTGGCCTGCCCAGCAAAGAAGAGTTGGAAAATACCGTCACTGACCGCCTGCGTTATGCCCACGATTACGAACAGAAAATGGGCTATTTGCGCATTTTCAACAACGAAAAGCGCTTTCAGGCGGGTGTGCATTTGCTAAAGCGGCTGGCCACGCCCAAACGTGTCGGCGCGTTTCTTTCCGACCTGGCGGAAGTTGTGCTGCAATCGACCATGATGGAAGTGTGGGACGCCTATGGCGCACATGCCCGTGAGCTAAAAGATGTACCGTTTGCCGTGGTTGCGCTCGGCAAGCTAGGCGGCCGCGAAATGACCTTCGATTCCGACCTCGACATTATTTTCCTCTACGATGACCCAAGCGAAGGCATGTCAGAGCTACGCACCCATATGCAACGCATCAGCCAGCGGCTGGTGAACGCGCTCACGCTACTCACGCGGGAAGGTCGCTTATACGAGGTCGACACCCGCCTGCGACCCGGCGGCAGCGATGGGCCGCTCGCCACCTCCCTCAGCGCGTTCGATGCGTATTTTGCCCATTCGGCCTGGACCTATGAATATATGGCGCTATCGCGTGCACGGGTCGCCGCCACCAACCAGCCACGTTTTGCCAAGGCGGTGGAGGCGCGCGTGAGCCACCATATATGTCAGCCGCGCGATGGCGAAAAATTACTGCGCGACGTGGTGGATATGCGTGAGCGCATCGCCCGCGAATTTCCGACCGAGAACATGTGGGCGCTGAAACATGTGCGTGGTGGCATGGTCGACCTCGATTTTATGGCGCAATACCTGGTACTGCGTTACGCGGCGGAATACCCCGCGCTCTGGCAGCGTGGTGCACGCGCGGTCTTCGAGCAGGCGCAACTGGCCGGATTGATGGCGGAATCGACCGCCCAACCACTGATCGAGGCGAAGAAGTTTCTATCCGATCTGCTTAGCCTGTTGCGGCTTTCTGCCCCCGGGGGCGCGATAGCCGGTCAAGTCCCCCCCGGTTTGAAACGCCTGCTGGTTGACGGCATGCGTGTGACGGATTTCGACACGCTGAAAGAAACCACGCTCCGTATGGAAAATTATGTCGCTACGGCCTATCATGCCATGGCCGATGGCACATTGACCGCATAACACACAACCAAAGGAGTTACCCATGGCGCGCACCGCTGAGATACTGGAAACCGGCCTGTTGCCAGGCGATAAAGCCCCCGATTTTACGCTGCCGACGGATAAGGGCGATGTGTGCCTGTCGGATTTTCGCGGCAAGAAAAACGTGCTGGTATATTTCTACCCGAAGGACGACACCCCCGGCTGCACCAAGCAAGCCTGTGCCGCCCGCGACCATGCCGACGCCTTCGAGCAAGCCAATACGGTGGTGATAGGCATTTCGCCGGACGACGCGAAAAGCCACAAAAAATTCCGTAGCAAATACACACTGAGCCATATCCTCGCCTGTGATGCCGATAAAACCGTCTGCGAGGCCTACGGCGCCTGGGGCGAGAAAAGCAATTACGGGAAAAAATACATGGGGCTAATTCGCTCCGCCTTCCTTATCGACAAGCAAGGGACGCTGGTGAAAGCCTGGAAGAACGTGAAAGCCGAAGGCTCGATCGAACGCGCCCTCGAGGAAGCGAAAAAGCTGGATTAACCAGATGATGCTACGGAGCGCGTAGTAGTTCATCCACCCAGGCGGGCACCAGCTCGGTGGCTTTGCCGTACCGCGTTTCGGCAAAATGACTGCGTACCATGCTGGGTTCGAGGTTGATTTCCAGTGTGTGCGCGCCTGCCGAGCGTGCTTCCTCCACGAAACCGGCGGCCGGGTACACATGGCCCGATGTGCCAATCGCCACGAACAAATCGGCGCGGCGTAACGCGTGGGCTATGACGTGCATTTCAAGCGGCATTTCACCAAACCAAACGATATGCGGGNNGCGCAGGGCGCTCTCGGCATCGAGGTCGCGCGCGCAAGCGCTGATCGTGCCCGTGCGGGTACAGCGCGCCTTCAGCAACTCGCCATGCATATGGATGAGGGTAAACCGATCCCCCAGCGCATGAGCCGCCAGCGCGCGGCCGTGCAAATCGTCGACATTCTGCGTAACCAGCGTCAGCTGCCCGCGTGTCCAGTTTGCAGCCAACCGCGCCAGCGCATGATGCGCTGCGTTGGGCAGCACCTCGGCCAGTTGACGGCGGCGGGTATTATAGAATGCCTGCACCAGTGCTGGGTTGCGCGCATAGGCTTCGGGCGTGCAGACATCTTCCACCCGGTGGCCACACCATAACCCATCCGGGCCGCGGAACGTTGACAGTCCCGATTCGGCCGATATGCCCGCCCCGGTCAGGATGACAATATTTTCGATATCCACAATTTGCTCCCTTTCATTCTTTGTATTGTCATCCGGCCAGAATTTTCAGTAGAAATTTTATCCGGAACCGGGAAAGCGGGGAAGTCTATGAAAATTTGCGTCATTGGGGCAGGTGTGCTTGGAGTAACTAGCGCCTATGCACTGGCGCGGCGCGGCCACGAGGTCACCGTGATCGAACGCACGGCGGAACCTGCGCGCGAATGTTCCTACGCCAATGGCGGCCAGCTTTCCTATTCACATGCAGAGCCATGGGCGAACCCTGGCGTCTTCCCTAAATTATTTAAATGGATGTGGCAGGACGATGCCCCCCTCGTGCTGCGCTTCTCGACCGACCCGCACATGATGCGCTGGGGCTTGCTGTTTTTACTGAATTGCCTGCCGTCGCGGGCGCGGCACCATAGCGAAGTGATGCTGCGGCTGGGACTGTATAGCCGCCAGAAAATGGCCGAGTTGGTGGACGAAACCAAGGTGGAATTCCACCATCTGGCCAAGGGCATCCTGCATGTGTTCGCCGACCAGAAAGCCTACGACCACGCCCGGCGGCAGGCCGATTTTCAACAAACACTCGGCGGACAGGAAGTGGCGCTCGACCGCGCCGGTTGCTTTGCGCTTGAACCGGCGCTGACTGACACCACCATGCAACTGATCGGCGGGCTGCATTCACCGCTGGATGAGTCGGGCGACATTCATTTCTTCACCCGCAACCTGGCCGATTACAGCGCCCAACACCACGGCGTCACCTTCCGCTTTAACACGGCTTTGCGCCGTATTCACCAGGCGCATGGCCAGATTTCACACCTGGAGTTGGCGTCGGGCGAATATCTATCGGGCTTCGATGCCTATGTGCTGGCGGCTGGGGCTTACACCCCGGTTTACCTTCGCCAGCTGGGCATGCATGTGCCGATTTACCCGATGAAAGGGTACAGTATCTCGTTCAACGCGACCGATGCCTGCCCGGAAGTCAGCGTTACAGACGATGGGGCAAAGCAGGTCTATACCCGCCTCGGCGGGCGGATGCGCGTTGCGGGCACCGCGGAATTCGCACGCTACGACAGCAGCGTACGCAAGGTGCGGATCGACCCGCTGATCGCCGGGGTAAAAAAGCTCTTTCCCAATGCCCCCATCGAGGAGCTGGCCGAGTGGGCCTGCCTTCGCCCCTCCACCCCGGATGGCCCGCCCACCGTTGGCAAAACGCCGTTGCCAAATCTCTATATTAATTCCGGCCATGGCACATTGGGCTGGACACAGGCGGCCGGTTCCGCACGCTTGCTTGCCGATGTGATGGACGGTACACCAACCGAAATCCCCCTCACCGGCCTGACATTGGAACGTAACCTGATTCGCCTATGACCCCTGTTCGCCACAGCATACGCCTCCCCAACGCCCTGGCCGGACAAGGCCGTCACGAGCTGGTGTTTTACGACTGGGGTGACGCGATGGCCGATCAGGTGGTCGTCTGCGTCCATGGATTGACCCGTAACGCGCGCGATTTCGACCGGTTAGCCGCCGAACTCGCCAGCCGCGGCCGCCGCGTGTTCACCATCAGTATGGCGGGACGCGGCGAATCGGAATGGCTGAGCGACCCGATTGATTACACCTATGCCAGCTATGTGGCCGATTGCCTGAAGATATTAGACAATTTCCACCTGCGCCAGGTCGATTGGGTGGGCACCTCGATGGGTGGTATCATCGGCATGATTATCGCCAACTACCATGAAGGGCGTATTCGCAAACTGGTGCTGAACGATATCGGCACCTACCTGCGCAAAGAAGCACTGGAACGGATTTACGCCAATGTGCGCGCCATGCCTGCCCAGTTTACCGACCGCGCCGAGGCCGAGCAGTATCTCGCCAAGGCCTATGCGCCGTTTGGCATTACCGACCCGGTATTGTGGGACGAATTCGCCAGCCACTCGCTGATGGAGAAGGACGGTGCGCTACGCCTCGCTTGCGACCCGGCGATTATCGAGCCCATTCGGCAGGAAACCCAGGACTTCACCCAGATCGAAAATGTGAACCTGAGCGAGCTTTGGGAAAAAACCCTGCTACCGACATTAATTCTGCGCGGTGAGTTGTCGGATATTTTAGATACCGAAACGGTCAGCGCCATGCGCTCGCGCAACCACCGGGCGGNNCGACCAGATCCAGCTGGTGGCCAACTGGCTGATGAGCCCAAGCTATAAAATCGCCGGGTTGTAGACACTTAGCCGTTATGCTAAACTTTGAGCATGAGCCAACAGATACTTCCTCCGAACTCTCCGTTTAGCCGCGCCGTTGCGCAGGTGCAGGCCAAACGCCGCGCCGAAGCGGCAGAGAAACCTGAGGAGACGCAATCACGCCGTTCGCCGCGCGCGCGGCTGAACGTTATTCCCGACGACACCTTGCTTGCCCAGATGATCGACCGCGCGCGCGGCGCCATGTCGCGCGGGGTGTTCTGGGCGCGCGGCGCCATTTTGAACTTACTGGTGTGATATGCTGAAAACGATTAACTGGCAGGACCCGCTAAACCTCGATAGCCAATTGACCGATGAAGAACGGTTGATTCGCAACAGTGCGCAGGATTTCGCGCGCGAGCGTTTGTTCCCCGGCATTATCGAGGCGAATCGCCGTGAAACCTTTGACCGCGAAATCATGCGCGAAATGGGCGCACAAGGATTGCTCGGCGCCACCATCGACGGCTATGGCTGNNGCGGGTGTCAGCCATGTGGCGTATGGTCTTGTCGCGCAGGAGATCGAATGGGTCGATTCAGGCTACCGCTCGGCCCTTTCCGTGCAAAGTTCGCTGGTGATGCACCCGATTCATCAATTCGCCAGCGCGGCGATGAAAGATACCTACCTGCCTCGGCTTGCCAGCGGTGAGTTGGTTGGCTGCTTCGGCCTGACCGAGCCGGATCATGGCTCCGACCCTGGTGGCATGAAAACCCGCGCTGTAAAAGTGGACGGGGGCTACAGGCTTAGCGGTTCGAAAACCTGGATCACCAATGCGCCGATTGCCGATATCATGATTGTCTGGGCAAAACTGGACGACACCATTACCGGTTTTATCGTCGAGCGCGGCGACCGCGGCAGCATCTCCACGCCGAAAATCGAGGGAAAACTTAGCTTACGTGCCTCCACTACCGGCATGATTATGCTCGACGATGTGTTCGTGCCCGAGGAACGCAAGCTCGACGTGACGGGGCTTAAAGGCCCCTTCAGCTGCCTCAATAAAGCGCGTTACGGCATTAGCTGGGGCGTGCTGGGCGCCGCCCGTCATTGTTTCGAGATTGCCCGTGATTACACGCTGGAGCGTCAGCAATTCGGCCGACCGCTGGCATCGAACCAGCTGATTCAGAAAAAGCTGGCCGATATGCTGACGGACATCGCCCTCGCCCAACAATCCGCTTTACAGGTAGGGCGGTTGATGGACGACGATGCCTATGCGCCGGAGATGATTTCCCTCATCAAGCGTAATAGCTGCGGCAAAGCACTGGATGTCGCCCGTGTCGCGCGCGATATGCTGGGCGGCAATGGTATTTCCGATGAATACCACGTCATGCGCCATATGATGAATCTTGAGGCGGTCAATACCTACGAAGGCACGCACGATATCCATGCGCTCATCCTCGGCCGGGCGATTACCGGCATTGCCGCGTTTGAAGCGTAATTGCCATTGCGAGGAACGTTGAACGATTATTCCAGTTTTCTACCCTTTGCGCATTTGCTGGCCGATGCGGCTGGCCGGGTGATTTTACGGGCGTTCGAGGCCGGGCTCACCATCGAAGACAAGGCTGATACCACCCCCGTGACACAGGCCGACCGCGAGGCAGAGGAAGCGATGCGCGGATTAATTACCCAGCATTTCCCCGACCACGCCATTTTAGGCGAGGAAGGCGGGCACACCAAAACCATTAGCCGCTATACCTGGGTGCTCGACCCCATCGACGGCACGCGCGCCTTTATCGCCGGGCGCAAGGAATGGGGCACGCTGATTGCGCTGTGCGATGCCGGGGTGCCTGTGCTCGGTCTGCTCAACCAGCCCGCGAGTGGCGAGCGCTGGGCCGGTGTTGAGGGCGAACCCACCCTCTATAACGGCGAGCCCTGCCGCAGCCGCGCCTGCGCCACGCTGGCGGCAGCGGAATTCTCCACTACCAGCGCGGCGTATTTTACGCCAGAACAGGCGAAACAAGTGGTGGCGCTGGCACAATCGGTCGGCCGCACGGTGAAAGATGGCGATGGATACGCCTATGGCCTGCTTGCCCGTGGCGCGCGCGACATTGTGCTCGATGCCGGGTTGAAGCCTTACGACATCCTGGCGCTGGTACCCATTGTTAACGGCGCGGGCGGAAGCCTGACGCGATGGGATGGTGAGCCTATTACGTTGCATACCCATGATGGTACGGCCCTGGCTGTGGGCGATGCCGACTTACTAAACGCGATCAACCTCTGTTAGCGAGCACGCTCCTCATTTATGGAATGCTCGAACTGCCGCACCGCGCGTTCACTGGCGGCGGCATCATGTAGCGTGTGTTGCAGCGCTTCAATCAGTGTGGCACGTGCTGATTTGATCGCATGCATCGCTTTGATCTGGTTTACTCCCATTTCCTGCGCCCCATCCCGCGCGGTCGCATAAATATGGGCCGCCGCGGTGATTTTCTGAATCGGCGTCGTATACAGGTCGAGGAACGGATCGCGCAGGTTCAATTGTCCGTCTTTCCCATCTTTCCCGTGAATGCGAATGCCCAGAATATAATCGTGGTTCTCGGGGGCTATGGGCTTGGGTCTCGAAGCCATCACCTCTTTTGCCAAATGATAGAGATCTTTAAGCACATCTGTATGATCAAGCAGCGCACGCACCGCCTCCTGATGCGATGGCGCATTATCGTTGAGGGCGCGCAACCCTTCCAGTCGTTGCCAGTATTTTGTCATGACCATCCATTGTCAGGCGGGTTTTTTATCATTATAACCCGCGCTGTATTGCAAAATGGTAAAGAAATGACCGCAGAACTTCATATTATCGGCTCGGGCCTTGCCGGCTCCGAAGCGGCATGGCAGGCCGCCGAACGCGGCGTGAAGGTTGTGCTTCACGAAATGCGCCCGGTGCGACCGACCGAAGCGCATCATACCGGGCTTTCGGCAGAGCTTGTCTGCTCCAACTCTTTCCGGTCGGACGACCATACACGCAATGCGGTAGGACTGATTCACGAGGAAATGCGCCGCTGCGGCTCGGTCATCATGCGTTGTGCCGATGCACATAAAGTGCCCGCGGGTGGGGCGCTGGCAGTGGATCGCGACGGTTACGCCCAAGCGGTGACGGACGCGTTGGAGCAGCACCCCAATATTACCTTTGCGCGTGAAGAAATCACGGAACTTCCGACCGATGGTCACTGGATCATCGCCACCGGCCCCCTCACCTCGCCGGCGCTGAGCCAGGCGATTATTGCCCATACGGGGGAAGAATATCTGGCATTTTTCGATGCGATTGCGCCGATTATCCATCGCGACTCGATCAATATGGGCAAGGCCTGGTTCCAAAGCCGCTACGATAAAGGCGACGGCAAGGATTACATCAACTGTCCGATGGATAAGGAACAGTATCTCGCCTTCATCGAAGCGCTGAATACCGGCGAAAAAACCGAATTCAAGGAATGGGAAAAGAATACCGCCTATTTCGAAGGCTGCCTGCCGATCGAAGTCATGGCCAGTCGCGGGCCGGAAACCTTGCGCTACGGGCCAATGAAACCGGTGGGGCTTACCAACCCGCACAATCCCACCGAGAAAGCTTACGCTATCGTGCAGTTGCGTCAGGATAACAGGCTCGGCACACTGTGGAACATGGTGGGCTTCCAGACCAAGCTGAAATACGCCGAACAGCAGCGTATCTTCCGTTCCATCCCCGGGCTTGAGAACGCCGAATTCGCGCGGCTTGGCGGCATTCACCGCAATACGTTCATTAACTCACCCAACCTGCTCGATGCGTCGCTGCGGCTGAAAACCGCCCCGCATATCCGCTTTGCCGGACAAGTGACCGGGGTCGAGGGCTATGTCGAATCCGCTGCCTGCGGCTTAATGGCCGGACAGTTTGCCGCGGCTGAACTTTTGGGCGAGGCGATGACCCCGCCCCCGCGTACCACCGCGCTTGGCGCGCTGCTGGCGCACATCACCGGCGAGGCCAATGCCGAGACGTTCCAACCGATGAACGTGAATTTCGGCTTATTCGTGCCGCTGGAAGAAAAAGTAAAAAAAGATAACCGTCCCAATGCTTACACGGCACGCGCCCTGCGCGATCTGGACGGCTGGCTTAACGCGGTAACCACCCAGGCCGCCTAACGGCCGTGTCCGACTTTTATTAGCGGATATTGCCGAACAAATCTTCGATATCAAGCTGCTGCGGCTCGGCAGACGCTTTGGGTTTCGCTTTAGCTTTGGGCTTTTTGAGCTCCACCAGCTGTGGCGCTGGCACGGGCGGCAGCACGGCATTATTGGCCACGATACGTACGGGCGCACCCGTCAGGCGGTCGATAAAGCTGATACATTCCGCCGCCAGCGTTTCGCGGCTGGTATCCTGGGGATTAAGCATAAAATTAAGCCATAAGCCGCGAATCAGTGCATGCAGCTGGGTTGCGGCATGTTTCGACTCTTCCAGCGAACTGCCAAGCGTGTGCGCCAGCGCTTCCGTAAAAGCGGTCTCGATTTTCTGGTCGGCGGCTTCCAGTTGGTTGCGGTAGGCGGGCTGGGTGGCCGCATGCCCCCAGAATGCCGACATCACGTTCAGGCGGCGGGCCGAGCAAAGTTTTTTACTGAAATGCGCCCCGATCAACACATCAAGTCGCGCACGCCCATCGTCACCTGCCTTCGCCAACGCCTCGCCCCATTCCGTTTCGTATTCGTCGATCAGGGTTTTGAGCGTTTCACGCAGCATCATTTCCTTGCTGGTGAAGTAGAAATTGATGATGCCCCGGCTCATCCCGGCGCCTTTGGAAATATGGGTAATAGTAGTTTCCATCAGTCCACGTTTGGCGATGGAATCGAGTGCTGCGGCGATAAGTTGCGCCTTGCGTTTATCCTTCACATTTGCCCGGGACATGCCGATCTCCACCTCTTTGGTTGGACGTATATTCAGCATCATTCATAGCATTGAAGGCGTTGAATGCAAGTATAATTAAGGTAGGGATTGTCCTAGGAAGCGTGGGCTGAAATAGGCGCTCTGTCTGCGGTTGTGGGTCTGGCATTGCATGCCTCGAGATGCTCGCGCATGAACTATGAATTTCGCATCGCATTCGTTTCGCTAACCCCTTGCTACGCCTTGTTTTGTCATGAAAGCTTCACAAATCCGCTCACCCGGTTGTGGTAGATTATGAGTGTGGAGGAGTCTGCGCTCCACGTGATTTTGTGAGACAGGATGAACGCACCAGAACAGGATAATAATTTAGACAAACAACAGGTTAGTTTGGTCGCAAAGGATATGACCTTCGGCGAGCGAACCTATGATTTTGTCTTCAACCAGCTGATCAATTTCTGGGTCAACCTGGTGGCGTCCGCCGCGTTCACCTATTGGGTCAGCCATTCGCAAAGCGGCTTCAAGCTGCTCGGCAAAGAATTTTCGGCGCCGTCGGTGATCCAGCAGAAAATTGCCAAAGGGCTGCACGACGCCCCGCCGCTTGGTGCTTTTGGTGAAAAAGCCGCGTACGACATCCATAACCCGCCTACCAGCAATCGCGCCAAGGCTGCCAACACACTTTCCAACGTGCTGACGCTGGTGACCGCCGGGCATTTCATTATGATTCCCAGCGTATGGCTCGGCGCTAAGATCAAGGCCCCGCTGGTGGAATGGCTCAACCGCGGCCATTACGGTGCCGACGCAATGGAGGACCCCTCCCTCAAACTGCGCCATGCCGCGATCCGGCTGGAGGAACGCCCCACCCTGCTCGGCGCGTTCGTCGGGCGGATCGGCACGATCATCGCCACCCAACTCACCGGCTACAGCATCGGTAACGCCAGCAATGTGGTGCGCACGCTGGGCAAACACCTGAAATCGCCGATCCTGCAAAGTTTCCCCGGGGTCGACGGGCTGGCCGAAGTTGCAGGCAATAAGCTCGGCCAGACGGTGGAAGAGCTGATGCCGCACAACACCACAAAACTCGACACCCGCCTGCGCGAACCGGCGGCGGGCGGCACCCGCTACGACTGGTCGAAAAACCAGATTCAGCATAATCCGTCGCTGAAAGATACGCCCTACCAGCGCGCCAGCCAGCATATGGGCAAATACCTTGCGCAGGATGTGCTCTATACCTTCGTGACCGCCGCCACGATTGCGCCGGCCATTAATTTCGCCAAAAAATTCGTCCCCGGCATGACTTACAAGCCGACGGATGCGGCCGCTGCCAAAGTGCTGGCCGAACATGAGACGCCGAAAAAATTCCATGTGCGCCCCAACCCCATTATGGCACGCGCGCCAATTACACCGCCGGAAGCGCATGACGAAGCACCCGCCCGCCACGACACGCCCCGGCCGCAAGTCAGCAACATTGATATCAGCAGTACCGCACGCCTCGCCGTGCCGGCGCAGGAAGTTCAGGTCAGTTAACCCATGAAACGCGACACTACATCGCCGACGACACCGACGGAAGGCCAGGACATGGCCCCATCTACAGTTGCGCAGGATGTTGCAACGCTGACGCGTCATGCGCCCACCACGCCGCCTGCCAACGGACAATTCATCGAGGTTAACGCGAATAAACGCAAAAAAACCGCCGGGGAAATCGCCTTCGACGTCAGCACCTATGGCGGGCTTTCACTATTGGGCAATGAGGTGCTTTCCACCACCATTGTGACGCAGGCCGAAAACGGCGCACTGAAGAAATGGTACGAACCCTCGGTCAATTTCTTCAAAAACCTGAAGGGCTTCAACAAGTTCGATTATGTCGGCTCCGGCCGCATGCCGTATATTCTGTGGGCCACCATCGGCGGTATGATGCTGGTGCTTCCCGTCAAATGGATGGAAGACCGCAAAGGCGCGCTGGTTCGCAAGTTCGATAATTTATTCCATGGCGGCGACACAGACAAAGACCCCGAGATCGCCGCCGCGCATGCCGAGATGGACCGCGCGCCTAAGCAAAGCTGGGTTTCGCTGTGGGAAGGCCGGTTGATTACGGTTGCCTCCGCGTTGGTGGTGGATGCCGTCGTGGGCTGGCCGCAAGCGATGTTTGCCAAATTGTTCGATGGCACCAAGCATCTGAAAGATTATATGAGCTTCGACCGCCTCGCCGTTACCGGCGCACGCAAAACAGTGGGCTTGTTCGATAAAGAGAAAAAACAGCTGTTCGACACGATCTTTGAGAATGTCCAGGACCCGGCCAAGCGCTATAAAATCGACCCGGCTATCGAGGGCAAAGCTACCAAAGTACTGGCCACCGGGGGCTCGCTGCTGACCCTGAGCCTGGCGCTCACGATTCTGTTTTACGCCACCTCCAAAAGCTTCGCCAGCGGCCAGCAAAAACGCCGCGAGCGTAAGCTCGGCCCGGCGGACGGGATCGACGGCGACCACATCGCCACCTTGCCTGCTTCGCGCGACGCCAGTGAGCAATTCGCCCGCGACGACAAACCCAATGGCCCCGAGCATGCGAGCACCGTTCCGGCGAGCCGCGTTGGGCATATCGAGCATCAGTCGCGCCTCGCCGAGGCCCCGAACCTGCAAGTGGCGGGGGCGTAATGATGCAGCAGGAACAGCCGCAGAAAAACGAAAACCGCCCCACCTCCATCGGTGGTAAAATTTTCGATGCTATCACCTATCCCGGGGTCGCCGGCGTCGGCACCTTCTTCGTCACCATTTTCGCCGCTAATCTCTTCAAGGAAGGCGGCCGCTTCCATGGGTTCGATCAGGGCATGCGCCGCACCCTTCAAAAATGGACAGGCTCGGAGTTCCTCGCCCATAAAATTACCGACACCACCAACCTCATGCATGGCGGCAACCTCATGCTCATCCCCGTGGGGATGCTGGAGCATTTCCGCACCCCCATCGTCAATGGGCTGAACCGGATGTTCAACGACCCGACCGATCCCAAATCCGTACAGGAAGCGCCGCCGCAAACCATGGGTAGCATTCTGCTTGGGCGTGGCGTGGCGTGGAGTGTGGTCTTCGGTGCCTTCACCGGCACGGAACTCGCTATCGGCAAACAGCGGTTCGATGGCATTCTCGATCAGGCGGGAAAAACATACGCCCAATGGCGGAAAAAACCGGTGCATATACCCGACGTAAAAACCGGCAAGCTCATTAAAAGCCCACATTATAATTTCGGCCATTCCGGCGCGCTCGATGTGCTGGCCACGGTCGCGTCCGTCAGCCTGCTCTACACCACCAGCCATTTCTTCGCCCGCAAAGCGCAGGAGAAAAAACTGGAGAAAACCGGCAAGGAGCCACCCGTCACCACGTACGATACGGCGTCACACCATACCGTTTCGGCCGATGCACCGGATACCATAGTCAGCCAGGTCGAACGCACCCCTGATCGGGTGGCCCAGGCACCGGCCCTTGCTACCGCGCAGGGCTAGCTTGTTTTTGCGCTCACCGCGCCTATCTTTCTTACATGCCCGAGCTTCCCAAATACGGCCCGTTGCCAGATAGCCATTGCGTGCCGGATGTATTGACGCCCAACCTTCGGGTGGTGTTTTGCGGGACGGCGCTCGGCCGGCTGTCGGCGCGCGAGAAAGCGTATTATGCCCATCCCGGTAATTTTTTCTGGCGCACGCTTCACGCCATCGGCTTGACGCCGCGCCTGCTTAGCCCTTCGGAATATACGCGTGTGCGGGCGCACGGCATCGGCCTTACCGATTTGTGTAAGCGCCATTTCGGTAACGATGCAGAGCTTCCCGGCGATGCGTTCGATACAACCGCCCTGCGCGAGAAAATCCTGCATTACCAACCACGGATTCTGGCATTCACCAGCAAAACCGGCGCGGCGGCCTTTCTAGGCAAACCCACTGCCCAGATACCCCTTGGGCCGCAAAAGGAACAAGTGGGCGATACGGCGATCTGGGTGTTATCCTCTCCCTCCGGCCAGGCACGGATTTTTTGGCGGCAGGATATCTGGCAGGCCCTGGCCGACGATGTGCTGGCCAAACAATAACCACGCAACACCCTTAACTATTAGCGCTAGCCAACGGCCACGCAAGACGCTAACCCATGGGCCATGCACGATCAAACCCTACTGCGCCCTTGCTGGTACGTTGCTCTTCCCGCCGGACAGTTAAAAGCCGGCGCCATGAAACCGCTGACAATTCTCGGTGAACAGATTCTGTTTGGCCGGGACCGCGCGGGCAAGGTGTTCGCGCTAAAGGATTTCTGCCCACATCGCGGCATGCCGCTACGTTACGGTACGTTCGATGGATGCGAAGTCGAATGCTGCTACCATGGCTGGCGCTTCAATACTCAGGGGGCCTGCACCAGCATTCCGTCGCTGGTGGAAGAAAAGACTGACATCGCCCGCATTAAAACCGGCACCTACCCCTGTGCCGAGGCCGATGGGTTGGTGTGGGTGTTTATGGCGAGCAGTCAACAGCCACAGCCTACCCTGCCGCCACCCGCGATGCCTGCGCCAATTCCCGGCGGCTTTACCCATATCGATTCGGTGCTGTTTCCCTGCCATATCGACCATGCCGTGATCGGGTTGATGGACCCCTCGCACGGGCCGTTCGTGCACCAGTCCTGGTGGTGGCGCACGAAGCGCTCGATGCATGTGAAGGAGAAGCAGTTCGCGCCGCATGGGCTGGGTTTCCGCATGGTCAGCCACAAACCTTCCAGCAACTCCCGCGCCTACCGCATTCTGGGTGGCAGCGGCGAGCGCCGCACAGAAATTGCTTTTCAGCTTCCCGGTCTGCGCACCGAGCATATTACCATCGGCACGAAACAGGTGGTGCTGCTTACAGCGCTGACTCCCATCGATGAACAACGCACCATGCTGCACCAGTTCATGCATACCGATATCGGCTTCGTGAATGCCATCCGCCCGCTGCTCACACCGTTCGGCAAGGCCTTTATCCGGCAGGATCTCACCGTGGTGAAACGCCAGCAGGAAGGTTTGATCCCCGGCCATCCCCCGCTGATGCTGCTAGGCGATGCCGATGCACAAGCGCTGTGGTATTACCGACTGAAGAAAGAATTTCTTGCCGCCGAGGAGGATGGACGCGCCTTTGAAAATCCGCTGAAGGAACGCACTCTGCGCTGGCGGAGTTAAAAGCAATAAAAAAGGGGCCGCACGCGACCCCTCTTTCGTAGTGGGTAGAACTAACGATTACATGTCATCATCGTCTTTATCGTTCTTCCAGTCCTGCATTTCGGCTTTGCTGATTTTGCCGTCGCTATTATCGTCGATTTCAGCGAACTTCACGTCGGCTTCCGCCGATTTATCGTGATCGTCCATCTTTTTGGCGAATTCGGCTTCGCTCAGGAAACCATCTTTATTAGTGTCGTATTTCGCGTATTTCTGGTCGATCGACATATGATCGCCGTGATCATTGGCAAATGCCGGGGCAGAAAGCGCCAGCGCTAGGGAAGAAATAATGAGGGTCTTTTTCATGATCTTGATCCTTTCATGAAGGTGATGCGGCTTCGTAAGCCGTGGTGATTTATATAAACCATGGCAGATAAATTGCCCATGCGCCCCGGAAGCTTTCCTATGCAACGCACATCAGCGGCCTTTGAGGCGGCGCTTCAGAAACGCCAGCACCATGACTTCTTCATTCGACAGCGCCGGGTATTTTTTGCGGAAGGTGCTATCGATCTGCTGCTCGAGCACCAGTTTCAGTTCCCGATCGAGATAACCGTTTAGTATCTCCGGATGAATATAGCATTTGCGGCAGATGGCCGGCGTATTCCCGAGCTGCTGCGCCACATGCTCGATCGCCTGCACGATATTCTTTTTCGCCTGCGCCTCGGAATCGTATTTTTCATACTCCTGCAAGGCCATGGCCGCCAGTACCGTCGCTGACCAGGTGCGGAAATCCTTGGCCGTGAATTGCGCACCGCTGATTTCGCGCAGGTAGTCGTTCACGTCCTGCGAGGTGACGTCGATTTTATCGCCCGCCGCATTGAAGTACTTGAACAGTTCGTAACCGGGGATATCCGCGCAGCGCTTCACCACGGCGGCGATGCGCCGGTCGCTCACGTTTAAATCCCATTCCTTGCCTGACTTACCCGTGAAGCGAAACCGCATGGCATGGCCGTTAACCGCCACATGTTTACGGCGCAGAGTAGTCAGGCCGTAGGATTGGTTATCGCGCGCATATTCCGCATTCCCTACCCGGATAAGGGTTTTCTCGAGCAGCGCCACTACGGTCGCCATCACTTTGTCCCGCGGCAGGTCTGCCAAGGCCAGATGTTTTTTTACCGTCGCGCGGATCGCTGGCAGTGCTTCGCCGAATTGCAGAATATGGTGAAATTTTGTTTCGTCGCGCACTTTGCGCCAATCGGCGTGATAGCGGTATTGCTTTCGCCCACGCGCATCGCGCCCGGTGGCCTGAATATGCCCATTCGCATGCGGGCAGATCCATACATCCGTATAAGCTGGCGGAATCGCCAGTTTACCTATGCGCGACAACTCGGCTTCATCGGCAATACGCGCACCGGAAGCGGTTTCATAAATAAATTTATTTCCGGCCTTTCGACGGCGAATGCCGGGCTTGGCATCGCTAACATAGCGCAGCCCTTCGGCCCGTGCAAAACAGACCGGGTCGTCGATGGCACAATGTATCGCCGCGCTACTCATTGCACATGCTCCAAAAAAAGTGGGACTGCCGTAGGACAGTCCCACCCTTCAAACCATCCAAAGGATGATTATTCCTCCTGGCCGGTGCCGGGCTTGGTCAGCTTCGGTGCCTTACCATCTTCGATACGGCCTTCGTTACGCAATTCACGGCCTTCCTGGGCCTTGCGCTGCGACTCTGGCGAATCGCCATGTTCGTATGCTTCTTCCTTCACGAAGCCAGCGGCTTCTTTCAGTGAACCTTTGACAGACATAAAATCTCCTAGAGGTGTGTGTGGGTTGTTGTGACCACTTCACCATGCGCGCGCCGACCTCATAAAACGATACGCCGGGCGCGACGATTTCTCAGTGGCCAATCAAACGCGCATATAGCGAAGCGGAACGCGAAAAAACCAGTCGACCCCATCGGAATTCTTTGCTATACGCGCCGCTCGCTGCCTATGGTGGCGTGTTTCGTGTGCGGACAGGTGACCGAGTGGTTGAAGGTACCAGTCTCGAAAACTGGCATGGGGGCAACTCCATCGAGGGTTCGAATCCCTCCCTGTCCGCCAAAAAAAAGCTCCCAGCCGGGGGCTTTTTTTTATGGCGGAGAGAGAGAGCTGGTGGACGAAACGTAGTTCGTCCCGGCGCTTCATGAGCGCAGCGAATGGTAGCAAGGGCGCGCAGGGCGTAGCCCAAGCACATCCCTCCCTGTCCGCCATCAGCCTATTTTAAAGGATAGCGTAACAGCGCCCGCCTAGTGATCATCCCTGCTGGCGGCACATTTCCTACTATCACATGCATCTTTATCCCCACCGCAGCGCAAAAAATTAGCAGGCGAGAGGTTTTTACTTCTTTTTTATACCGCTTGCGTCACAACAACCTAGAACACCATATGGGGGAGATATGCGCACGCATTACGGGTGGCTTGGTTTAGGCCTTTTCCTGGCTGCCACCTCTCCGGCCTTAGCCGAGAACCATTTCTATCTCGGCCCTTATGCCCTTATCGGCTTTACCAACCAGAACGACTACAGCCGCACGCCCGTGACGGCGTTGCCGGTCGATGGCGATACCGACACGATGGGCGTCAATGGTGGCGCCGGGCTTTGGGGTGGTTATGATTTTGGCGCATGGAGCCTTGAGCTCAGCGGTACATATCGCGCCCGCCATGACGCAAATTTTGCTTTTACCGACATCACCAGCGGCCTCGGCCTGGCCGCAAAATCCAATGTGCAAACGGCCGACCTCCTTGTCAGCACGCTTTACGATCTGCCGGTTGACTGGGCTGTCATTCCCTATATCGGCGCCGGCGCAGGGGTGGCGCTGCATCACCTCGAAACCGAACTACTCACGGCCACCACGACAGATGCAGGGAAAAACAGCGACTGGCAATTTGCCTGGCAGCTGCAGGGCGGCTTAAAATATCCGCTTTCCGAAGGCACGCTGCTGCGAGTCGATTACCGGTATATCGATTTGGGGAAAATCACCACCAACGCACTGCCCACGGCAACGAACGACCGCCTAAGTACGGATTTAACCTCGCATGATCTTCGTATCGGCATGAGCTGGGAATTCTAGCCCCCGCACAACTCTTAAACGTCGTTTTTGTGTTTTTCGTATTTCGTGCCGAAATTCACATAATGGCCGATTTTCATGATCTCAATCGCCATATCTGCCGCCTGTTCCAGGTTTTTGGCCATCAATAGGATATGCGTTGCATCGCTCGCCACCTGCGCCGGCTGGTGATGATGCAGCTGCAGCAGCACGCGCTTATAGCTATCTTGCGCTTCGGTACCGTGTGCTAACACCTGCTGGGCGATATCGTCCTGATAATCGATGGTCTGGTTCAGCGCTTTCGGCAGCATGGCGCGCACGGCATTCACCCCACGCTCAAGCTGTGTTCTCACCGTGGCATCGAGCGGGTGATTCACCTTGGCCAGGCGCTTGATGCAGTTTTTGATTTTATCGGCGGTGCGTTCAAGAATGCCGGCGGTTTTTACGGAAGCGAGGACGAAGCGCAATTCCTCGCCCATCGGCGTATATTTATTGATCGTTTCCGCCACCAACTTATCGGTCGCGACTTCAGCCGCATTGATCTCCTTATCGATCATTTTGGCCTGTTGAAACGATTGCGGATCGGCCACTTCCAGGCCGCGCGGCAGAAGCGCAATCAGCTGCTCGATTTCCGCCGCCATCGAGATTTGCAACGTAAAGAGCCGCTTGAGCGATTCGTCCATTCCTTTGAACGCGTGGTTTTCAAAACTGATCATGCGGGGGCCTTTCTGTGAGTTGCCAGCATAATCTATCCCCAGCCGTAAAGTAAAGAACGGCTGATTTATGCCAAAGCAATTGCGCAGTTATGGCCACCTGATAGAATAAAAAGAAAACACTACTGCCGAAGATTTCACACTTTAACCTTTTCATGAGCCAGGTTTAAATGCGTTCGAACGAGATCGAACTGATCGTCAATACTATCCAGACGGAAGTTCAAAAATTTGCCAAAACCAATGAATCCATCGCCAGCAAAACCAACCTGCTGGCCCTGAACGCCACGATCGAAGCCGCCCGCGCGGGCGATGCCGGGCGCGGCTTTTCCGTGGTCGCCAACGAGGTGAAAAATCTGGCGCAGCAAGCAGCCAACAATTCCAAGGAGCTGCGCACGGTATTTCTTGAACAGATCCAGCGCCAGACCAGTGATCTGTCGGAGGAATTCAAGCGCGCCGAATATAACCGCTACAGCGAAATGGCCCAGACATTGGTGCAGCTGATTGTGCGCAACCTTTACGAGCGCACGGCGGATTGCCGGTGGTGGGCGACCGATGCCGCCTTCTACGGCTGTCTGGAGGATTTTAACGAGGCAACCGGGAAACATGCGATCGACCGTCTGGCTATCATTAACCGGTTTTATTCCGTCTATGCCGACCTCGTGCTGGCCAATGCCAATGGCATTATCGTCGCGTCGTCGCAGGCGAATAGCTACCCCGGCGTGCTGGGGGCGAATGTCTCGCAGCTCGGCTGGTTCCGCGACGCCATGCAACATCGCAGCGGTGACGAATACTCGGTCGACCCTATTTACAACTGCCCGCTTCACGGCCAGCATCCGGTGGCGGTGTATTCAGCATCGGTACGCCGCGGCGGCGAGCTAAACGGTGAAACGCTGGGCGTGCTGGGCGTTTATTTCAATTGGGAAGAACAGGCCCGCGCTATTGTGAAGGACGAGCCGAACCTGAGCCCCGAAGAATGGCAAACCGCGACCGTGATGCTGCTGGATGCGAATTTCCGTATTATTGCCGCATCCGACAATCAGCATTTGCTGCACAGCTTCCCACTACAGACGAATGGCCAAAGCAAAGGCTGCTACATCGATGAAAAAGGCAAGCTGATCGCTTTTGCCCGCACCATCGGCTACCAGGAGTATGATGGGCTTGGCTGGTACGGGGTCATTACACGCACCGACGGCGCCTCCTAGCGGCCGCCGGCTGTCACCTCAACCCAACGACAGTACCGCGCATATAAAAACCCCCGCGAGTTGCCTCGCGGGGGTTTTCTTTGCCGTAGCAAATCGATGGAACGACTATTTCTTGGTGTCGTTCGAGCGGGCATATTCGCCATGGATATGCGAATCGAGCCCAACCCCTTCCACATCGGCACCGACGCGGATCGGAATGAACACATTCACCACCTTAACGATAATCACCGTCATGATGAAGGCGAAGGCAGCTACCGCCACCACACCGATAAGGTTGGCGTTGAACAGCGTCGCATCGCCACCGATCAGGATGCCTTCCACGGCGATGTCGGGATTCACCGCTTTGGTTGCGTAGACACCCGTCAGGATCGCCCCGACCACGCCGCCGATACCATGGCAGGCGAACACGTCGAGCGCATCATCGAGATGGGTGATCTTCTTGATCTGCTTCGAGATGAGGTACGCAGCGATCGTGGCGGCGGCACCGATAATCATCGCAGCCTGAATATCCACGAAGCCTGCGGCCGGAGTAATGGCCACCAGGCCCACCACGATACCGATCGACGAACCGATGGCCGTCGGACGGCCTTCAACCAGCCACTCGAGCAGCATCCATGCCACGAACGCCGAAGCGGCGCCGAGGAAGGTGTTGACGAACGCATAGGAAGCAAGCGAACCCGAGGTAATCGCCGAACCGGCATTAAAGCCGAACCAGCCGAACCAGAGCAAGGCAGCACCGAGCATTACCATCGGTACATCGTTCGGACGGTTAGGTGTTTTGTTCACCCGTTTACCGAACAATAGACCGCAGGCAAGGCCCGAGAAACCGGCCGTGATATGCACCACTAAGCCACCGGCGAAATCGAGGCCGCCTTTGGCGCCGATCCAGCCACCCGGACCCCACACCCAATGCGCTACCGGCACATAAACCAACAGGCTCCAAAGCAGCATGATGAAAATCCAGGATTTAAAATTCACGCGTTCGGCGAACGCCCCGGTGATCAGCGCCGGCGTGATGATGGCAAACATCATCTGGAACACCATGAACGCCATGCTGGGAATGCCGGTTTCACCATAGGTGGTTTCCGCAAGACCTTCGAGCATGAACAACGAGCTGCCACCGATATAGGCCGAGCCTTCGGTAAATACGAGACTGTAGCCAATCACGACCCAGGCAATCCCGACAATGGCCAGCGCCATGTAGTTTTGCAGCAGCGTCGAAACGACGTTTTTGCGATTGACCATGCCGGCATAGAAAAAGGCAAGGCCCGGTGTCATCAGCATCACCAGCGCGGCACACATAAGTAGCCAGGCGGTATTGCCGGTATCCACTTCCGGCGCTGCATAGGCTGGCATCGCTAACAGCGCGGCCCCTGCGGCGGGAAGCATTCGTTTAAAAGAGATCATTGATCGACTCCATGTTGCAGTAGAATGAGACATTAGTTAGCACACACTCCATTCCTGAGAATGGCGTGGATTGATCCGGCAACATGCTTGTTTTTTTATTTCTGCTAACCCATGGCTCCCACCGTCGCAACAGCAAAATGCATTTCGTGCATTTACAACCGGTTTCCAGCCCGTATGTTGCATAGATACCCACAACGCGCGAAGGAAGAGTACCCTCACCCATGAATTGGAATGCATTATCCGCACGGCTTGAAGGCTGGTACCAGGACACGCTCACCGTATTACTTAGCGTGGAGCCCGCCGAGCTGGTTGCCGGCGCCGCCCTGCCCCTGTTGGCTATACTGCTCGGCTTGCGCATCAAACGCTATGTAAGCCGCAAGCCCAGCATCACGCTTCATGCGCGGTTGATGGAATTTGCCTCCCCGTTACTCAGCCCCACCCTGGCGATTTTATTCGTAGGCGCTGCCCTCGCGTTGTTACATGCGGGCGAGTATCCGGCATTGTTTCTCGGCTTCGTGTTTAAACTCACTATTGCCTGGTTTGCCGTGAAGCTCGTGATGATTCTTACCAATGGTCATGGCGCAGGCCTTTTCATCGGGCTCATCATCATTCCCATCACGCTCATGCATCTGTTTGGCATCTGGGAGCCAACGGTCACCGCGATGTCGAAGGCCGAGTTTACGCTCGGCAGCATTACCCTCAACCTCTACCAGATAGCCAAAGGCATCCTGGCGCTGATGGTGCTGTTGTGGGTCACGAATTTTGTCGTGTCGCTCACCGAGGCGCGGCTAAAACGGGTGCGCAATATGCGTGCCTCCAGCCGAACGCTGATTCTTAAATTCGCGCAGATCGGCTTGTATATCCTCGCTTTCATCATCGGCATGCAGATTATCGGGGTCAGCCTCACCACCCTCTCCATCTTCAGCGGGGCACTCGGGGTGGGGATCGGGTTCGGCCTGCAGAAAATCGCCTCCAACTTCATCAGCGGTATTATCCTGCTGTTTGAAAAAAGCGTAGAAGCCGACGATCTCGTGCAAATGGAAGACGGCACGCTGGGCTTTGTGCGCCATACAGGCGCGCGATACACGCTGCTCGAAACCTTCGATAAGCGCGACATTTTCGTGCCCAACGAAGAATTCATCGTGAAACAGGTGGTCAACCTCACCCATATGGACCGTAGCGGCCGGGCGGAAGTGACGGTCGGGGTGTCGTACGATAGCGATCTGCCCCTTGTACAGCGACTGATGGAACAGGCGGCATCACAGGTCGAACGTTGCCTGAAAGATCCCGCACCGGGCGCGTTTGTCACCGGCTTCGGCGACAGCTCGATCAACCTGATTTTGTATTTCTGGGTCGAAGATGTGGGCGAAGGCCGCGTCGGCCCGATGAGCGAGTGTATGGTAAATATTATAGAGCTCTTCCGCGAACACAACGTGACCATTCCCTTCCCGCATCAGGTGCAAGTGGCCGACCCGGTCTATGAAGCGCGCATGAGTCACCTGGAAGAGATGGTCGACGCGCTGGGGCAAAAAACGCCCGCGCAACCCAAGCGTGCGCGTAAGCCGGCGGCAAAAAAATCCACTCCTGCCGGTAAGCCCGCATGAACGACCTTGTGATTGCCGGCGACATCATCCGCCCCGGCGAACGCCGGCAACTCGCCCTGACGGTGGCCAAACTGTATGATTTCACCGACATGAAAATGCCGGTAGTCGTGGTGCGTGGCGAGGAGGACGGCCCCACCCTATTCGTATCCGCCGCCATCCATGGCGACGAAATCAACGGCGTCGATATTGTGCGACGCTTACTCAAGCACCGCGCGCTGGCGAATATTCGCGGCACGCTGATTGCCATTCCGATCGTCAACGTGTTCGGCTTTAATGACAAGTCGCGTTATCTGCCCGACCGGCGCGACCTCAACCGCTCCTTCCCGGGCGAGGAGCATGGCTCGCTCGCGGCACAGATCGCCTACATCTTTCGCACCGAGATCGTGGCGCAGTCCACCCACGGCATCGATTTACATACCGGCGCCATCCATCGCCGCAACCTGCCTCAAATCCGCGTCGATTTCAGTCTGCCCGAGAATATTGAGCTGGCAAAAGCGTTCGGTGCACCGGTGATTCTCAACGCGGCCACGCGCGACGGCTCCTTGCGCGAAATGGTGTCGGAGCAAAAAATTCCCATGCTACTTTACGAAGCGGGCACCGCCTTACGGTTCGACCGGCGCGCCAGCAAAACCGGCGTGCGTGGTATCCTGCGCGTGATGCAGAAAATCGGCATGCTGGACGGTGGCGAGGATGCGGCCGACGGCAAAGACCCCTTCATTGCCAAATCAAGCCATTGGGTGCGCGCCCCCATTTCGGGCATATTCGTGACCAACAAACGCCTTGGTGCCACGGTGGAGCGCGGCGACAAGCTCGGCATCATCACCAACCCGTTCGGCGATCACGAATATGCGATTTATTCGCCCTATTCCGGGGTGATCATCGGCAATAGCCAACTACCCCTGGCCAACGAGGGAGATGCAATTTATCACATCGCCACGTTCGATTCCAACCAGATGCCGACCGAGGAAGAAATCTACCCCTATATTGATCCGCGGTTGCAATAGCCGCTTGGCTATTTTCGGCGCGCCGCTCTTCCTAACCTTGATACTACTAAGCTATTGAGGTAGGCATAAATTATCTAAAATGCTGCGGAAATATTTGCCGAGTACGCTGCATTATTTTCCCTTTCTAGGCATTTTTTGCCTAGATTGCATAGATGGTCTGTGCTATTGTCCCTTTAGAGTAGCAACTACGAAAAGACCTAAAAATAAGCACTTAGCGATTAGGCCGGTTTTTCCAAACGTTACTTGGCACGCTTGTTGCTTTGCTTATGGCAAGCGCAGGGAGCGCAAAAACAGGGAGTAGAGCATGACCCAACAACAGATCGAAGTCCAAGCAACGATTCAATCGATGGCGGAGGAGCAGGTACTGTTCCTTAAGAACCGCTATAAAATGAATCCCGATGAAATTATCAGCCTCTACACCGGAGAGAGAAAATCCAACGCAACGTATAGCGATGCCATTCATTCCATCATGGCCTTTAATGCCATGAATGCGAAAAAACACGGCTTCATCGCGTCGTAAGAAATTTTCTGCCCCAAGCCGCCGGCAAGCGCTTCCTGGCAGAATCCGCATTAGCACACACCATCCTCATTGAGGCCACCTTCGGGTGGCCTTTTTTTTAGTGTGGATTGATTATGCGCTAAAGAATCGTCGGGTTCGGGGCGTCGCCATAGACCTGTTTTGGGTCGAAACTCTTTTTATCCTCACGGAATTCTAAGGTTTCAGCACGGCTTGCGCCTACCGGCACGGCACGGTAAAAACAGCTGCGGTAGCCGACATGGCAGCTCGCATCGCCGGGAATATCCACCGCAATCCATACCGCGTCCTGGTCGTCGTCGATGCGCATTTCGGTGACTTTTTGCACCAGGCCAGAGGTTGCGCCCTT
>DITH01000122.1 GCA_002422745.1 Alphaproteobacteria bacterium UBA6189 | reverse complement strand
TTCGCCTGGCGACGCAGGAAGGCCGGAATGTCGTAGAACTCTTCCTCATCCGCCGCTTGCGGTGTGGTCTCGCGGACTTCGGCTTTGCGTTCCATCGCCGGGGCGGGCGTTACGGCCTCACGCACCGCGCGGACTTCCCGGCTGGCCGAGGCGCTACCGGTAATGGCTTTGCCCATATTGGCCAAGCGGCCGAAAATATTGCGCCCGTTCGATGCTTCTTCTTCGTCCTCGACCACCATTTCTTCTTCGGGCGACTGGGCGGTGAACAAGGTGCGTTGCACGGGCTGTTCTGCCCGCGGGCTCACAAAAAGTGGGCCGGCGGATTCCACTGGCGCCTGCCCGGGCCGGGCTGCACCGGCAGCGATACGCATCGCCTGCTCCAGCTGACTGGAATGGGCAGCGACCGCCTGTGGTTGTGCCGTTGCCTGCATTTCCGCTGCTTCCTGTGCCATCACGGTTTCATCGATGATACGAATGGTCGGCGCGGGTGCGGCAGCCATCGGCTTGGGCGCCACCCGTGCTTCGGGTGCGGGCACGCCCGCCTGACGAACGATCTCCGCCGGGGT
The DNA here is from genome assembly GCA_002422745.1 of Alphaproteobacteria bacterium UBA6189. Lineage (GTDB taxonomy): Bacteria > Pseudomonadota > Alphaproteobacteria > Rickettsiales > UBA3002 > QFOX01. The sequence continues at coordinate 5,173 of DITH01000122.1, read as the reverse complement.
ACGTTCACGCGGCGCAGCCATCGTTGGTTCTTTCTTCGCTACCGCCGGGGCAGCAGGTGCTGCCGGAGCGCCGTTGAAACTGAACGGTTTGCGGGCGGCTTGCGCCATACCGCTTTCGTGGCTCGGGCGCTGCAATTGCTCGACCGCGCCAATACCGGTGGCGACGACTGAAACGCGCATCGTGCCTTCCAGCGCATCGGAGAAGGTGGAGCCGAAAATGATATTCGCTTCGGGATCGACTTCGTCGCGGATACGGTTGGCCGCTTCATCGACCTCGAACAGGGTCATGTCGGCACCGCCGGTGATGTTGATCAGCACGGCACGCGCGCCTTTCAGCGACACATCGTCGAGCAGCGGGTTGGAGATCGCCGCTTCGGCCGCCTGCAGGGCACGGCTGGTGCCCGAGGCTTCGCCAGTACCCATCATGGCTTTGCCCATTTCGCTCATCACGGCACGGATATCGGCGAAATCGAGATTCACCAGACCCGGCTTGACCATCAGGTCGGTCACGCCGCGCACGCCGGAATGCAGTACTTCATCGGCCAGACGGAACGCCTCGGCGAATGTGGTTTTTTCGTTGGCGATACGAAACAGATTCTGGTTCGGAATCACAATCAGCGTATCGACATAATTCTGCAGCTCTTTCAAACCGGCTTCGGCCATACGCATGCGGTGCGCGCCCTCGAACGAGAACGGCTTGGTCACGATACCGACGGTGAGAATCCCCTGCTCCTTTGCCGCGCGGGCAATCACAGGCGCTGCACCGGTGCCGGTGCCGCCGCCCATACCGGCAGCGATAAACACCATGTTGCTGCCTTGGATATTCGCGGCAATGTCTTCCATCGCCTCTTCGGCTGCGGCGCAGCCTTTGCTCGGGTCTGCCCCGGCGCCAAGCCCGCGCGTCACGCTGCTACCCAGCTGGATCACCCGCTCGGTCATCGCAGTCTCCAGCGCTTGCGCGTCCGTGTTAGCAATCACGAAGTCAACCCCCTCGAGGTTCGAGGCGATCATGTTGTTGACGGCATTGCCGCCCGCCCCGCCGACACCGACCACGGTAATCTTGGGTTTCAACGTATCGAGTTGGGAAGGAAGATGCAGGTTGATAGTCATGGCAGAACCTCGCGCGCGTGCGTCATTAATGTCAGGTTTCTTGCCGGGGCGATCAGTGACGATCAGGTAGTGTTTTATTGTTGGCCTGCGCGTGGGTACTAAACCATGCGCGGCGTATTGTTGGCACCAACTATAGGTAGCGTCCCCGCGCCTGTAAAGTGAATGTTAGGGCTGTGAGTTATTTTTAATGCGGCGATACCCTTCACGATCGCGAATATAGCCACCTTCGGCGCGCCGCACCGCGAGTAGTGCGAAGTACCGTTAAAAATTCTCGCGGAACCAGTTCACAATCCGCTCTGGTAAAAAGCGCCGACGGGATTTTTCGGCGCTTAAAATTTCTTCTTCCCACGGCCGCATCTCGTGGTAGCGCAGCATGCCAATCACGGCGCTGAAGGCCGGGCCGCTTACCGCTTCGGCCAACCCCGGAAGCGGAACAGGCTTGCCCTTACGCACCTGTTTACCGAGCATTTTGGCGGCCAAATCACCGACCCCCAGCATTTGGCTGGCGCCACCGGTCAGCACGCAGCGGCGGCCGGCAACTTTATCCATGCCCGCCGCTTCCAGCTTACCGCGAATCAATTCAAAAATCTCTTCCATGCGCGGGCGAATCACCCCGACCAACATGGCGCGCGGCATCGTCGTCGGCTCGTCTTCCTCCTCGCGCTCGCCCAGCTGCGGCACGTCGATCATCACTTCGGCGTCCTTCACCGAATTAACGGCGCTGCCATGCAATGTCTTCAGCCGTTCGGCATGGTGCAGGCTGGTCGACAGCCCCTGCGCGATATCGCTGGTCACATGGTTGCCGCCCACAGGAATCGCGTCGGAATACACATTGCGACCGCCTACATAGACCGTAAAACTCGTCACCCCGCCGCCCATATCGATCAGCGTTACGCCGAGATTCATCTCGTCTTCCTCCAGCACGCTCATCGCGCTGGCATGGCTCGCCATCACGAATTCCGACACGTTGAGATGCGCCCGCGCAATACATTGCGACAGGTTGCGGATATATTGCTCGCGCGCGGTGATAATCTGCAGTTCGGCGCCCAGCTTCTTACCGATCATGCCGCGCGGATCGCGCAGCCCGCGCGACCCGTCGAGCTGGTAATGGGCCGGGAAGCAATGAATGATGCTGGTGTCGGGCGACTCAAGCGACGCGCAGCCTTCGTGAATAATATCGGCAATATCCTGGTCACTCACCCCGTCGGCCAGCACATCGAGCTCGACCGATACATTGCGCGATTTCAGGCTGGTGCCGTTGACCGTCACGATAATATCTTCAATCGTCTCGCCCGCCATTTGCTCGGCTGCATGGACCGCTGCCGTGACGCTGGTGCCCGCCTCGTTGATGTCGGTAATCACGCCCGATTTGATACCGCGACTTAATTGGTGACCGATGCCGGTTACCGTCAGCACCCCATCATCCGTCGGCTTGGCGATCAGACAGGCAATCTTCGTGGTGCCGATATCGAGCGCGGCGATCGTGCCGCTACGATGATGGTGGTTGCGCTCGCGCATATGAAATCTTTACTCCTACGTATCCCGCGCCGTGGTTAAAGTGATCGGCGACTTATGTTGTTCCTGCGGCATTAAAAACACCCGGTCTTCCATCCGCATATCCACGCTGCGAATGGCCTTGGCAAACAACGCCTCTTCCTGCACCAGCGTTGCGAAACGCTGCCAGGCGGCTTCCGGTTCGCGCTCCGGCAGCATCACCGTGAGGCCGCGTTTCAGTTGCACGTTCCAGCGCCGCTCGCCGATCCGTACCGCTGCCAGTACTTCCTGCCGCAAGGAGGGTACTTTATCAAGCAGGTCGGCAAATTGCTGCACATGCTTAGGCGCATCTTCGCCGACAATCACCGGCAAGCTGCCGACATCGCGGTATTTCTCGCGGCTGAGCACCATGCCGTCAGCATCGATCAGCACATGGCCGCCGCCACGCTGCCACAGCGCCACCGGCATCCGCTCGCTCAGCGCCACATGCAGCTTGGCGGGCAGTTCGCGCACCACGACCGCGCCTTTCACTTCAGGAATCGCTTCCAGCCGCTGCTGGATCGCCGCCAGATCGAGGCTGAGAATCGGTACGCCGGCATGCACATCGAGCGCCGCCTTCACCACGCTGCTATCGGCATGCGTGCGCCCGCTCAGATATACCTGCTTCAGCTCGAACCCGGCATTGGCTGTCATGTTCCAAAACGCGCCGCTAGCCATCTGCTCGGCACGCTCCAGCCCGCCGGTATGATGCAGCCACCAGCCACCGATGCCCAGGTAAGCCGCCCCGGCGATTAGCCCCGCCGCGCCGACACGCCGCTTCCATTGCCGCCAGCGCAGCTTGGCTTTCTTGCGGCTGAATTCCGCTGCCTGCTGGGCGCGCGAGGCTCCTTTTACCCGAACGCGTGAACGTTTAGCCATCGAGTGATGCTCCATCCAACAACGTTTGCACCAGCCGGTTGAAATCGATGCCTGCATACGCCGCCAGCTCGGGGCTTAGCGACAAGGGGGTCATCCCCGGCTGGGTATTGGTCTCAAGAATATAGAGATTACCATCGCCCTTCTCATCCCAGCGGAAATCCGAACGGCTCATGCCCCGGCAACCGAGCGCTTCGTGTGCTTTCACGGCCATCGCCATGGCTTCGTCGTAGATCGGCTGCGGAATGTCCGCCGGGCAGATATGGTGCGATTTCCCCGCCGTGTATTTATTCTCGTAATCGTAAAATCCGCTGGGAATCACAATTTCTGTCACGCCCAGCGCCACGCCGTCGAGCACCGCGCAGGTGAGCTCGCGCCCGGGAATATATTGCTCCACCATCACGGTTTTGCCGTAGGGCCAGTTTTCGCGGGTGAAAGAATAATTATCCCCCGCGAACATCAGCTTTACTCCGACACTCGACCCCTCATTGGCGGGTTTCACCACATACGGGCGGGGCATCACGTCACCGGCAATCACGTCGTCGCGGTTGACGGTACGGCTTGTCGCCACCCGCAATCCGGCGGCAGCAAAAATTTTCTTCGCCATCGGCTTATCCATCGCCAACGCCGAGGCCAGCACGCCCGAATGGGTATAGGGAATCTTGAGCAATTCTAAAATGCCCTGCATACGCCCGTCCTCGCCGAACGTACCATGCAGCGCATTGAAGGCGACATCCGGTTTCGCGGCTTTCAGGCGCTCCACCACATCAAGGCCCACATCGATTTCCGTCACCGTATGGCCCAGCGCCCGGCACGCCGCGGCACAGGCCGCGCCCGACGTTAGCGATACATCACGCTCGGCGGAAAACCCGCCCATTAATACGGCAACATGCATCGGCATGCGCATCCTTTCGAATGTCGCGTCGCAACTGGGTTGCCCCCGCTGCGCAACAAAAGTTTGATTCTTGCCGATGGTTTTTGGATTTGTTGTTACGGGAAACGTACCGCAAGCGCCTACCCCATGCAAGGGGTCAGTTTCGGGCAAATGGGGTGGAATGCTAGAAGCACCACGCGCACAGTGAGGGAGTGTCGCAGCGCTCCATGAACGAATGAGCACGCAGCGCGACGACGTAGGCCGCCCGATTTCACCGAAACACGCCAATCCGCTTAATTTCCCACTGCAGTTCCACGCCGCTCTGCGCCTTCACCCTGGCGCGCACTTCCTCGCCAAGCGCTTCCAAATCCGCCGCCGTCGCATTTCCCGTATTAATCATGAAATTGCAATGCAGCTCGCTCATCTGCGCGCCGCNNCGGCAGCCCGCCTGGTCGATCAGCTCCCACGCCTTTTGCCCGTCGGGATTTTTAAACGTGCTGCCACCGGTACGTTCGCGTATCGGCTGTGTACTCTCGCGTTTTTCCTGAATAGCGGTAATTTCGGCAGTGATCGCCGCTTTCTCCGCCTGCGTTGTGTTGAACCAGGCGCGCGTGAAAATCAGCCCTTCCGGCCCGTTATATTTTCGGTAGGCGTAGCGCATCTCGGCCAGGTCGAGAAAAACAATCGCACCATCCGCCGTCACCGCTTCGGCCTTGAACAGCACATCCTTTACTTCGCGCCCGTATGCACCCGCATTCATGGCCAGCGCCCCGCCGACCG
>DITH01000156.1:277-4219 GCA_002422745.1 Alphaproteobacteria bacterium UBA6189 | reverse complement strand
CGATGTGGCTGCCTATTATGGCGGCAGGCTGGCCGCGCACGGCGCGACGCCCCGCGGTTTCGACTGGAACAGCGAACACAGCCAGCATCTGCGTTTTGCCCAGTTATGCCGTCTGTTGCCTGCGCAACAGCCTGCCACGCTCAACGATCTGGGCTGCGGATATGGCGCGCTGCTGCCCTATGTTGCGCAGCATTTTCCAGCCATCGCCTATACCGGCTACGACGTGGCAGAGGCCATGATCGCCGCCGCATGCCAGCAACATCCGGACGGACATTTCGTTCATGGTGTACAACTCGAACAGGCCGATTACACCCTGGCGTCGGGTATTTTTAATGTACGCCTCACCCACGGCGACGCTGACTGGCAGGCATACCTGCTTACTACGCTCGACCGCATGGCCGAAGCAAGCCGCTACGGTTTCGCCTTCAACTGCCTGACCAGCTATGCCGATGCCGATAAGATGCGCCCCGACCTCTATTACGCCGACCCATGCGCGTTGTTTGATTACTGCAAACGGCGCTATAGTCGCCATGTGGCCCTGCTGCACGATTACGATCTGTATGAATTCACTCTCCTCGTGCGCATGGCATGAGGCTGGACAGGGCGGGATCGCATGCGCTAACGTCGACGCAACCGGGGGCATGCCGTGCGCTATTCCATTATCATTCCCATTTATAACGATGGTTACCTTGCCGCCGCCTGCTGCGACGAGCTGGCGCGCGTTTTTACGGCGATGCTGGCGCCGGGCGCGACGCTCGACGAGACGCTGGAGATTATTTTCGTCAACGATGGCAGCCCGAACGATTCGCTCGTCGACCTGCTCGTGCTGGCGCGGCAGCATGCCTATGTCACGGTAATCGACCTGTCGCGCAATTTCGGCCAGCATCAGGCCATTGCCTGCGGCTTTGAAGCCGCGCAGGGCGAGATCATCATTCGCCTGAATGTCGATATGCAGGACCCGCCCGCCGAACTGCCGCGGCTGATCGAGGTGTTGGTAAACGACGATGCCGATTTGGTAGTGGGGCAATATACGGCGCGCCATAGCCCGTGGTTCGATAAGCTTACCTCGGCGGTCTATTTCCGCCTGTTTCGGTTTCTCACCGGCCTGGATGTGCCACGCCATACCTCGCCCATGCGGGTGATGAGCCGCCGTTTTATCGACGCGTATAACCGCCTGACCGAGAAATCGCGCTTCCCGCAGGGGCTCGATGCCTGGCTCGGGTTTCGCCAGCGCACCGTGGCCATTACCCACCAGCCCCGCCGCGATAAGAAATCCTCCTACACGTTTGGCAAGCGCCTGAGGCTGGCGTTAAGCGGCATCCTTTATTTCTCCGACCGGCCGATCAAGCTCGTTGCCCTGCTCGGGCTGATGCTGGCGGCATTCGGCATGCTGCTCGGCCTGGCGATTATCGTCAGCAAATTATTCGGGCAGGACTATCTTTCCGGCTACGCGTCGCTTGCCTCCATCGGTTTGCTCACCTTCGGCGTGCAGCTTGCCTGCCTCGGCATTATCGGGCTTTATATCGGCAAAATTGTGCGCGAAGTGTAGAACCGGCCATTATATCTGGTGCGCGAAATTTACGGCAGGGGAGGGCGTCATGACGCATGAATCGAGTGTGCTGAGTTATTCGCCGCAAAGTGCCATCCGCGCCCGCGAGGAGTTATTCAATCGGCTGCAGCATTACCCGGCCACGCCCGAAGAAACCGAACGCTCGCTCGGCCTGTTTGTACGCGGTTCGCTGTTGGCGCGCATGCTGGCCGTGGCCGAGCTTTACCAGCGGATTACTACGCTACCCGGCGTGGTGATGGATATCGGTACCTGGCGCGGGCAGACGGCGGTGCTCTGCGAAAACCTGCGGGCGATCTACGAGCCGCTGAATTTCACCCGCCGGATTTTTGCCTTCGACACGTTTGAAGGCTATGCCGGGTTTGGCGAGAAAGACCAGCCGAGTGATTTGCACCGCGACGGCAGCTACGCCACCGGCGGCGATTATGCGGGTTATCTGCGCGAATTGCTGTTGCTCCACGAGCAAAGCAACGCCATGGGCCATAATCACGGCAAGCATCAGGTCATCGCTGGCGATTGCCGCCAGACGATCCCGGATTTTTTTGCGCAGCAAACACATGAATGCGTGGCGCTCGCTTTCTTTGACCTCAACGCCCATGCGCCGACAAAAGAAGCATTCGAGGCGGTGTACGCACGCATGGTGCCGGGCGCCATCGCCGCGTTCTGGCAACTTACCCGCAGCGCCACCCCGGCCGAAGGCCAGGTCTATGTTCAAGAAATCCTCGGCAAAAAGCCGCACCGCATGCATCGCGCCGCGATCTATCCCGGCCTGTGCTATCTCGAGAAATGCTGATGCATACGATCATTCTTGGTAATGGCATTCTTGGATTAACCACGGCATTTCGTTTGCTGCAAGCGGGCGGCGACCAGCGCATCACCCTTATTGGCCCGGCGCGGCGGGAGGGCTCGGCTACCCTGGCCGCGGCAGCCATGTTGAACAGTTTTGCCGAAATCGAGGCTGGCAGCCTCGACCATGAAGTGGATCTGTACCGGTTTGAGTTGAGCCACCGCGCGACCGAAGCCTGGCCGGATTTTGCGCAGCAATTATCGAACGCAGCAGGCAGCGCCATACAACCATTATGTTTTACTCGCGGCACCTATGTGATCAGCAACACCGCGGCCGATGCGATGGATGATGAAAACTTCGCCGCCATTATCGAAGCGCTGGAAGTAGCCAGTGAGCCGCACGCCCATATCGACCCGGCAAGCATTCCCAATTACCTGCCAGAGGCACGCCACCGCGCCACACGGGCGGTGCGCATTGATAACGAAGGCTGGCTCAACCCACGCCGAGTAATTGCAACGCTGGATGCCGTGCTGCATGCCGCGCCGAATGTGACGCTGATCGACCAGCCGGTGACGCGGTTACACGGAGCACATGGTATCATTCGTGGCGCCGAACTGGCCGATGGTACCATGGTGGAAGGCGACCAGTACCTGCTGGCGACCGGTGCCACCGTTAGCGAATTGCTGCGGACGAGCGCGCTCGATATGCCGATGCAGCCGGTGTTTTACGGCATCGGCACATCGGTAGAGATCAAAAGCCCCGACGCCCCGCACACCCATTGCATTCGCACGCCTAACCGCGGGCTGGCCTGTGGCGTCTATACCGTGCCGTACGATCAGGGGCCCGATCACCCCAACGATCATTTGGTCGTCGGTGCCAGCAATTTTATCGCGCCCACCCCGCAACCCTATGGGCGGCTAGGCAGTGTTGAAGCGCTGACCCGTGCGGCGATGGAACAGATCAACCGGCATTTCTACCGGGCCGGGCTGGTGCGAGTGAATGTAGGGTGGCGGCCAACCAGCCAGGATACCTACCCATTGCTTGGCCGCAGCGCCAGTTACGCGAATCTTGTGGTAGCGACCGGCACCAAGCGCGACGGATTTCACCTCGCGCCGGTGATTTCGCAGCTGATGGCGGATCTGCTGCGTGGCCGCGAGGTCGAAACGGAACTAGCCGTCTTTGCGCCAGAGCGTGCGCCGCTACGCACACTGACGCGTGAACAGGCGATCGAAAAAGCTGCCCGCCACCAGATGAGCGCCGCCTACCAGCACGGGTTTGTTCCGGCAAAAAGTCGCATGCCCGAACAGTTGCATGCAATGTACCGCGATGCGGCGGAGCAATTGCACGACACGCTCGGCATTACCGAATGGGGTATTCCGCCCGAAATGCTGGATATGTACCGCTATGGCCATGCGAAACCCTAATAGTTGCACACGCCCGTTTAGGGATTATACTGCGCGCATTCACGCGTAAGGGGGATTTATGAAAGCGATTATTCTAGCCGGCGGCGCCGGTTCGCGCCTCTACCCCCTGACGCTGGTGGCCAGCAAACAGTTGCAGGCAGTTTACGACAAGCCGATGATCTATT
>DITH01000156.1:0-234 GCA_002422745.1 Alphaproteobacteria bacterium UBA6189 | reverse complement strand
TGCTCGGCGATGGCAGCCAGTGGGGAATTACCATCGATTACCGCGAGCAGCCACAGCCCGAGGGTATCGCCCAGGCGTTGCTGATCGCCGAGGATTTTATCGGCGATATGCCGGTAACGCTGATGCTGGGCGACAATATTTTCTTCGGCAGCGATGCCATTCCGCGCGCGATGCAACACTTTACCACGGGCGCGACGATTTTTGCGTATCACGTGCACGATCCCGAACGCTACG
>DITH01000006.1 GCA_002422745.1 Alphaproteobacteria bacterium UBA6189 | reverse complement strand
GCGCGATTTCCAGTGCGTCATCGGCGAGGAAACCAAAGTCCAGATGCAGGAGCGTATCGGCCGGCTGCCCGATTCGTTGATCGCCAGCATTGGCGGTGGCTCGAATGCGATCGGGCTGTTTCACCCGTTCCTCGATGATGATGTAAAAATCTGGGGCGTGGAAGCTGCGGGTCGCGGGCTCGAGAAAGAGCATGCGGCCTCGCTTAGCCGTGGAACGCCAGGCGTGTTACATGGTTGCCGCACCTACCTGCTGCAAACCGGCGACGGGCAAATCACCGAGGCCCACTCTATTTCCGCTGGGCTCGACTATCCCGGCATTGGCCCCGAACATGCCTGGCTGAAAGATACTGGCCGGGTGGAATATTTATGCGCTACCGACGAGGAGGCGCTCGACGCTTTCCAGCTGCTGTGCCGGCTGGAAGGGATTATACCGGCGCTTGAATGTGCCCACGCGTTGGTACAAGTAGCTAAGCTGGCGCCCACCCTGCCGCGCGAGCACGTGATGGTGATGAACCTTAGCGGCCGGGGGGATAAGGATATTTTTACCGTCGCCAACGCTTTGGGAGTCACCCTGTGAGCACGCGTATTGCCGAAACGTTTGCCCGCTGCAAAAAAGAGAACCGCAGCGCCTTCATTCCCTTCCTTATGGCGGGCGATCCGGATCGCGATGCATCGCTCGCACTGCTCAATGCCCTACCGGATGCGGGGGCCGATATCATCGAGCTGGGCATTCCCTTCTCCGACCCGATGGCCGATGGCCCAGTCATCCAGCAAGCGGGACTGCGCGCGCTGAAAGCGGGGATGGACCTGAAGAAAGTGCTCGGCCTCGCCGCCGACTTCCGGAAAACGCATACCGGCGTGCCGCTAGTGCTGATGGGGTATTTGAACCCGGTCTATGTGTATGGTTACGACGCGTTCGCGCGCGATGCCGCACAGGCGGGGGTCGACGGTATTATTTTGGTCGATGCGCCGCCGGAAGAAGCCGCCGAAATCGAGCCTCTGCTCAGCCAGCATGGGATTGCGCTGGTGCGGCTGATCGCCCCGACCTCGGTGCCCGAACGGCTGGAACTTCTGACGCAAGGGGCCAGCGGCTATCTTTATTATATCTCGATTACCGGCATCACGGGGGCTGCGTCGGCCTCGCCGCAGGCCATTCAAGGTAAACTCGAACAGATTCGTGCTGCGACCAACCTGCCGGTATGTGTTGGTTTCGGCATCAAAAGCGCCGCCGATGTTGCCGCGTTTGCCCCGCTGGCCGATGGGGTGGTGGTGGGCTCCGCACTGGTTAAGTACATCGAAGAAACCCGGGGCGACGTCGCCATAGTCAGCGCGTTTGTCCGTGAATTAGCGAGCGGCTGCCAGAAGTAAAACCGCCGGACTACCTACCGGAAAGACTCTCCAGCAACCCGATCTGCGGTTTGCCGTATTCCTGCGGCGGCGGCTCCACATGCTGGCGCAAGCCATGCAGCACCGCTTCGAGTATCGCTGTGATCACTGCTGCCGGGTCGGCATGGGCGCACGGCACCCGATGCTCGATGCGCTTATCATAGGGGTCCTCATTCATGGGAATACGCAGCGCGCAATAACGGTTATTCACCCCCCACCCGGCAAGTTTCGGCACGTGATCGGCATCGTTCAACCGGGCATAATCACGCGGGTTCGGAAAGAATACGGGCAAATGCGCTTCCAGCCGGGCGAGCAATCCGCCCAGGCTCCAGCGCAAGGCGTCGGACGTCCACACGTCCGTTTTATGGTAGGCGTTAATGCCATCATCATCGGCCAGATGCAGGTGGATATGCAGGCCGTTCGACGGTTCATCAGCCAACGGTTTGCCGGTAAAATTAGCCGCCACGCCTTGCGCCTGCGCGGCGTGCTCGATGGTTTGGCGAATGGTGGCCAGCGCAGCTGCTAAGCGCGCAGGCGTAGTCACCTGGGTGATGATTTCAAACTGCTGTGTGCCGCGCTCTTTCTCGATACGCAACAGCGGCACGTCTAACTCTTTCCACTGTACCGCCAGCGGCGCAAAAAAAGCGTCGGCGGCCTCCTGCGTTATCTCGGGCAGCATCACGTAGCACTCGATCTCCGCCGCCATTACAGGGGTGAGACCGAACTCGTCATGCAGGGATTCAATGATGGGCTGCATCAGATCCCCGACCTTTGCGCGGGGATGACCATCGTTTAAGCAACCAGCGTGTTCAACCAATCGACCAGCTGGCTTTTGGGCAGCGAGCCTACCTTGGTGCCCACCGGTTTGCCGTCTTTGAACAGGATCAACGTCGGGATGCCACGCACACCGTATTTCTGAGGCGATTCGGGGTTCTGGTCGATATTCACCTTGGCGACCGTCACCTTGCCTTCCATTTCCTTGGCCAATTCATCGAGCACCGGGGAAAGCTGTTTGCACGGGCCGCACCATTCCGCCCAGAAATCGACCAGTACCGGCTGGCTGCTTGCGCTGATGGTGCCGTCGAATTCGTCGTCGGAGATGTGTTTGGTCGCCATGGGTTATCCCTTTTCGTTACATGGTTATGCGGTAAATGTAGCTTTTGTGCCGCGCGCGTCAAGATGCGGCTGCGGATATTCACTCGGAATTCACAGGAAGCGTGGTTGTTTCCAGCAGCGCATCAAGCCACATCAGGCTGGGTGCGGCTGTCCAGCATAACGCCGCGCGCACGCAATGGTTGGGATAAAGCTGCGCAAGCAGCAGACTGTATACCTTAAGTTGCAGCCGGTAAGCTTCCGGCACGTTCTGCGGACTGGAAGGCACGTGGTTGCCGGTTTTGTAGTCGACGATCAGCACCTCTTCAGGCGTGACAATCAACCGATCGATTTGCCCACTGTAACGCTGACCGTCGATTGTGCCGCCAATACTGGCCTCGGCCATGCCTGGCAATGCCCACAACCAGCGCTCCTGCTCGTGCAGCCGTGCGATCTCTGTTGCGACTTTCTGCTGTGCCTCCGCCGTCCAATCGGGTGCGGTCCACTGTACCAGCGCGGCGATATCGTCTGCGCTGCTGGTCGCCGTCAGGAACTGCAAGACGCGGTGAATGCGCTCGCCACGTATATTCGCCCCGCCCGAGCCTGTGGCGGCGGCAAACGTTTCCAGTACTGCCAGACAGGAGGGCGACATCACCGGTGACGTTGCCGGTAAAGCCGGGACCGGCTCATGCGCCCATGTGGGCAATGGCGCGATCGTCGTGCAAGCGGAAGTAGATTGGCGCACGGCCTCACCCTTCTTTTCAACCACCAGGTTGCCATCCGCATCGGTGACCGCCAATGGCGTCATTGCACGGGCTACCATGCTGTACCAACTGGCCGAGCTTAGGGTGCGTTTCGGGTTTTCACTGGCATAGAGATGCAGCTCACGGCGGGGCCGGGTCATCGCCACATAGAGCAGACGATAATATTCGTTGAGCAACGCTTGCCGACAGCGCTCCTTGGCGGCGAGATAGGCCGGGGCGAACGTGGCCTCAGTCGAAAACGCCTGCAGAGGCAAGCTGTCATCGTCGGTATGAAAGCCGCGCTCGCGACCGGTGGTGGGCACACCTACCGCATCGGCCATGATCACAATCGGCGCCTCGAGCCCTTTGGCCCCATGCACCGTCATGATGCGCACCGTATCGCCGCGCGCTTCCGGCTGTCGCTTAATTTCGCGTTGCGAACGGGTCATCCAATCGGCGAACTGCGTCAGGTTTGCTCCCTTACGGGCGGGCATGGCGGCGGCCTGCGCTTTTAGCTCGTCGAGCACCTCATGCACTTCCTCGCCGAAGCGCGTTGCGAACTGGCGGCGCGCTCCCTGAACATCGAGAATGCTGGTCAGGAAATCGTAGGGTAACTGGTGCCGTTTCGCGAGCATGGCGCGCAGCTGCGTTGCCAATGCCGGCTGTTGTGCTGCTACCTGCTGCCACAAGCTGGCCGGGCGGTTGAAGCACAGCGTTTCCAGCATCGTTTCATCTATACCGACCAGCGGCGAACGAAGCACCTGCGCCAGTGCCAAATCATCGCCCGTGTCGGCACACCAGTGCATCAGCGCCAGCATATCGCGCACGGCCAGATGCTCGGACAGCCGTAGTCGGTCGATCCCGGCAATGGGAATGCCCGCCCGTTCCAGCGCACGAATCAGGCAGTCGGCCATTGGCTTGCGCGTGCGCAGCAATATCAGTATGTCGCCCGGCTGACAGCGCCCTTGCTCAATCCATGCTACTATATCGGCGGCGATGTGGTTGGCCAATTGCTGCGCAGCCGTTTCGGTAATGGCGTATTCCATCGGCAACCGGTAGGGCAGCGGCGCCGGCTTTTCCGGGGCAGCCAATGGCGCATGCAGCACCACGCGCCCACCCAGCGTTGTATGCACCAGCCGGTGCGGCGCAGGGGTGCCGGCCGCGCTCAACGCCGTGGCGATTTCTGGCAAGGCGGCCACCGCATCCACCACCTGTAGCACCGGTTCGGCGGAGCGGTAGGAATGTTCGAGGCTGCTGCGGGCCACGCTCTGCCCGGCCTGGCTTAGCACGTTAAAAAAGAAATACTCCTCCTGCGCGAACTGACGCGGATCGGCTCCTTGAAAACTATAAATCGACTGTTTTTCGTCGCCCACCACCAGCAGAGTACGCGGCACACCACCGGAGCCAATACCCTCGCCGTTGGCCATTAATTCCTCGACCAGCATGCGCGCCAACCGCCATTGGCCTGGACTGGTATCCTGCGCCTCGTCGATCAGCAAATGGTCGATCCGGTGGTCGAGCTTGGTCATCACCCAGCCGCCGCAGTCGCGTAGCAACTGTTCGGTGCGGGTAATCAGATCATCATAATCGAGCGCCTGACGCTCCATTTTTAACTGATCGTATGCATTCAGGTAGGCGTGCACCACCAGACTGGCGGCGTAGCTTTCCTCGGCGCACGCCAGTGTGCGGCATTGCTGGGCAAAGGCAACACAACGCGCCGCCAGCCGAGCAAGCAGATCCTGCTCCGGTGCTTTTTTAGTAAATGGCGATTTTTTTATCTCGCCCGCCTGCGTGAAAAAATGCCCGACCAGCGCATCGAGTAGCGAGGCGCGCTCGCGTGATCCGTCTAGCCATGGCGTCAAATGCTGGGCAAGTGCGCGGTCGGTCGCTGCCTGAAACTGGTCAAGCACGCCACGCAAGGCAATGCAGTCGGCCTCGGGCAGCAGGCTTTGGCAAGCCGCCTCGCGCAAGGCCGCGTCGGTCGTCTCCGGCGCTATGCCGTGGTACGAAAACAGTGCCGCCTTTAGCTGGGCGGGTAGCGGGTAACGTTGTTGCAAATTGCGCCACCAGCCCGCCTGCGCGGTTGCCTGGGCGAGCATTTCATTGACGCCGTACTCGCCGCTGCGCTCGGCCAGCAACGCCAGGGCGTCGGCCACTTCGCCGCCGGCCTGCCGCAGCATGCGCTGGCGGGCGAGGAATTGCAGCGCGTCGCTTTCGCTTTCCTCGAGCACGGTAAATTGCGGCGACAGTCCGGCCTCGAGCGGAAACTGGCGCAGCAGTTGCTGGCAGAATCCGTGAATGGTGGTGAGCTGCAAGCCGCCATAAGGGCTGTCGAGCACCTGCGCGAATAAGCGCCGCGCGTGGTTCACGGAATATTCCTGCCCCGTGCGCTCGCGGATCAATTCGCGGCATGCCGCGTCAGGCAACACCAGCAGGTCACGCAGCACATCAAGTATCCGCTCGCGCATTTCGCCCGCCGCCGCTTTCGTGTAGGTAATGCAGCAGATACGCTCTGGCGTGACCCCCATTAGCAGCAGTTGCAACACGTGATTCACTAGCGCACGGGTTTTGCCCGCGCCGGCATTGGCACTGATCCAGCGCGACGGCAGCGGCGCAATCGGCTGGCTTGGTTGCGGACGCAGCACAGCAAATTCCCTAAAATTTGAGCAAAGGTTAAGACTATCTTTACGGCTACCGGGGTAAAGTAAATTAAGAAAAATTACACCAATAATAAAACCGGGGGGATGGCTATGCGCCCAATCGCGCAGCAAAGCGAGCAGGAAGGTCAGCTATTATTTTTACCAGGCATTTTTAATGAGACGCTCGCGCTGCTGTTCGATGCGCATCATTATTTTCAGCATCGCGGCGTCAGCGAGCAGGCCGAAGCCGGGCGCGAGGCTAGCGCCTATTATTCCAGCGAGATGTCGCGCATCACCATGCGGCTGACTAGCGTAATGGCGTGGATTATGGTGCGGCGTGCCGTATATGCCGGGCGCATCGAAGAAGATAAAGCCAGCCATGATTACCGGCTGGAAGCGTCGGAAATCTGCCGTCGTCATGACGCGGAAATCCTTACCAAGCTACCGAATTATATGATTTATCTTTCGGAATGCTCGCTATCGCTTTACGAGCGCATCTGGCGGCTTGACCAACAAGCCTACGGCACCCGCCACTAAGTAGCCGGATCGACGTAAAGTTCACGCAACTGTCATATTCCAACCCCCGCCCCTGTGGTAGATTTTAGAGTGAGAAACTCTTTAAGGGGCGAATGGACAACCGACGCACATACCCATCCCGGCAGACCGACGCGCTCGACGCATCCAGCGGCGGCGTAACCAACGTGTATGTGTCGCCGCGTGGCGTTGGTAATGGCGTCCCCGGTATGGTCGGTACGCCAGGCATGGCCGCAGGAGCCCAGCAAAGCACTACCCGCACCGTTACGGAAAAGAAAATCAACTGGGGCAAAGTTGCCAAAGGCGCACTGATCATCACCGGTGTCGTGGTAGCAGCGGTAGTGGGTGCAGCGGTGCTTGGCTATGCGGCAAGCGCCCTGCTTAATACCCCGACAGGGGCTATGCTCGCCAGCGGCCTCGTTGAAGGCGCGACGGAAACGTTCCACATTACCAAAGGTCTACTCGGCACGGCCTGGACTACCGGGCTTGGCATGACCACCAATTTCCTGGGTGGCTTTGGCATCAGTACCCCCGCCATTACGCCAATTCCTGGGGTACGTGAAGCCTTCACCAGCGCCGCCAGCTGGATTGGCGGGCTTGGCGCTGCCGCCGTGGCTGCACCGCTCGCCATGAGTAAGCTTTCAGGGCTACAGCTGGTCGACCAGACCGCGCATCAGGTCACTACCACCACCCCTGCGGGTATGGGGGTCGATCCCAGCGTGCACGCGCAGGTGGCCACACAAAAGAAAAGCGGCCTGTTCGGCAGCACTACCATGGGCATCGATACACCCGACCCCACCGATCTGATCGACGAGCACCATGCTGCGCAAAATTCACAAAAAGCCGCCAAAATGGCCAGCCACCATGCGGCCGAAAGTCATCACGAACACAAAACCCACCTGGCACGCCAAAACCTGCAGCAAAGCATGGAGGCCACCAAAAGCTGGCGCGAACGGGTGGAGCGTCCCGGCAGCAGCCCGTTGACTGCACAGCCGCGTCAGGCCCGCTATACCGACCAGCTCAGCACCGAGCAGGAGCTCGCTGCACTGGCTACGCCACAGGCCAATCGTTAATCGCCCCCATAAGCGATTAAGTCTTTCTTAGCGGTTCTGTCACACAAGCTTCACATTCCGCGCGGCCCGCTGTCACAAAGCTGTAACAAAGCTGTGGTAGAACTAGAGGTAAGGATAAACATTACAGCATTCAGAGTCGCCCATGAACCTCAGCACTGAACAAAATACTCCTCAAGCCCGCCTCCGCCAGCCGGAAAAAGGAAGTGACGAGCGGATCAAGGCAGCCATTGGCAAAGAGAATGCTGTATTTCTTGAGGCTATTAAAATGCTGAATGAAACACCCGCACCGTCTGCCGAGCGTTGCCCCATCAAAGAAACCATCATGAATGGTAAATCTTCGGCGATTTCCGGCTGCTCAGTTGCCGCTCAGCAATTACTCAGCGATCTGTTCGTTTCGACAACACCGCAGCGCGGTTTTTCGCGCAGCTAACGTAAAATCTATAAGCATGGGAAAGCGCCTCCGGGCGCTTTTTTATTGCCCGGGCGCGACCTATCAGCGTTCAATCTCTACGCTTGGCTACTTCTTCTTGCTGCCGTCGGCGGCGAAGGGCGTGAACATGCTGAACGCTTTGGTGAACAGTTCCATGTTCTGCTTGCCGATCTCTTCCATCTGCGCGGCGACCTGGTTAAAACTGCCCAGCGGCGTGGCGCCCAGCGTGCCGAGCCCCATTACTTCGCGCATTTTCTCCTGGTTCTTCATGAAGGTCTGCATGCTCGATTCAAGGTAATGCGGCACAAAATCCTTCAGCGAATTATCGTAAAACCCGATCAGGTTACGCAGGAAATTGACCGGCAACAGATTCTGCCCGGCCTTGCCTTCCTGCTCGAAAATAATCTGGGTCAGCACCGAGCGGGTTAAATCGTCGCCGGATTTGGCATCGTACACGATAAAATCGGAACCCTCTTTCACCATGTCGCACAGATCATCGAGCGTGACATAGCTCGACGTATCGGTGTTATAGAGCCGACGATTGGCGTATTTTTTGATAACGATCGGTTCAGCCTGGGGCTTTTTGCTCATGTTGGTACCTGCGATGACGGTTTTGCTTTATCTGTTGGTGAAGCTGACCTAACATTAAACATCTCGATTTGGCAAGTAACGATGCATACGCGCCATGCGGGGCTAGGGCATTCACCAGGTGAGTGCCCCAACGAAGCGACACATTTGCTGTTCACGGCCTGAAGGATGGTGCCAGAAAGTAATCATGAAGCGAACCAACTCCCAATCCGCCAACCAGGCCGCTGAATTCCTTCGGCTCTGGCAGGAGCACATGACCCGGCAGATGACCGATCCGGCCACCCTGCATGCCATGCTTTCTGCCATGGCCGCTTTTCAACCGCGAGGCAATGACCATGCAAGCCCCCGACGCCCTGCCCCTGCATCTGATGCTGATGATGATGCAATCGCAGCTCTCACCCGCCGCGTTTCAGCCCTGGAGCGCCAAGTCGTGGAACTTCGACAATCCCTTCATGCCGCGCCCCAAAAGCGCCACGGAGTACGCAAGCGACCAGTGGCAGGGGTGGATCGACGCAAGCCTGAGCCAAAGCCAGCAGCTAAGCCAGCAGTGGCTAAGCGCGCTGATGGGAAGTCCGCCGCCGTCAAGCGCCCCAAAAAGCGAACGGCGACCCTCAGGAAAACCCGAAAGTAATTCTTCCACCGCCGATACCGCATGGACCGACTTTCTGCCGCATTTCATGCAGCCGGAGTTTATCCAGTCGCTGGCCGAACGGTCATTTAATAACTCGACAGGCTTCATGCAAGGCATGCAGGCCTATCTCAGCAGTGATTACCAACGTCCGCCGACCGATTACCCCGTGCTCTGGCAACGCGGCAGCGCCCGGCTGCTCGACCTCGCGCCGGAGAATCGCGATGGACTGGCTATTCTCTGCGTGCCCTCGCTCATCAACCAGTATTACGTGCTCGACCTCTACCCCGAGGCCAGCCTGCTGCAATATCTCAAGGCGCAAGGATTTCGCCCGTTAGTGCTCGATTGGGGGCTCCCCGGCGAGGCGGAGCGCGACTTCACCGCCGCCGATTACATGACCGCCTACGCGATCAGTGCGTTGCAACAGCTGCGCGAACAGCATGACGGGCCCATCGCCCTGCTCGGTTATTGCATGGGCGGGGTATTCGCGCTCGCCATGACGCAGCTGGCACAGCTCTATGTCGATGCGCTGGTACTGCTCGCCACGCCATGGGATTTCTCGGCCGAGGATACGCCACGCGTGCTGCTGGAGCCCGCCACGCAACTGATGCTGCGGCAGTGGATCGGCGCACAGAACCCGGTTCAGCCATTAGTAACACAAACCGTTTTTCACCTCATCAACCCCTGGCGGGTGCAGGAGAAATACAGCCGCTACCCCAGCCTGACTGCCGAGGAGCGCACACATTTCCTTGCCGTCGAACAATGGGTGAATGACGGCGTGCCGCTGGCGCAAAAGGTGGCGGAAGAATGTTTTGTCGATTGGCCGCAGGGCAATATCCTCGCCACCCACCAATGGAAAGTCGGCCGCCGCTGGATCGAGCCGGCCAGCATCACCTGCCCCACCCTCGCTGTGATACCCACCAACGATGCAATTGTGCCGGTTGGCGTGGCCGAACCCCTCACCCGCATCATCCCGCGCTGCGAGGTGCTGAAACCGGAATCAGGCCATGTAAGCATGGTGGTCGGCCGTAACCGGCACGCAGCCCTTTGGAAACCGCTGGCGAGCTGGCTATCGGCCCGGTTCTGATTTTGCGATTGCCTCTTTAATACTCAGCGTCATTGCTTCACCAAACTGGTCTGCGATAGAGGCTTCCCGGGCATCCAGCACCTTATTGGCTGGGAACTTGCCGAATTCGGCCATGGCCATCGCTGCCGTCTCTTTCGCTTGCGGATCACTGATAAGGGGGGTTGTGCCGACCAATTCACCATCAGTATTATATAGCCCAACACCTAAACCCTTGGCACTCACGCCGGCCCAGAAATTTTGTGCAGGGATGGGTTTGCCGTTGGCATCCATGACCTGTCGCTCGATAAATGTAGCCCCATCGTCGCGTATCATGACGATAATCTTGCGGTGCTCGGTATGCTCTACACCTGATTTATCGGTATATTTTACGGACAGATTCGCGGATGCGGCATTCAAACCATTTTCTATACGGCGAAACGTTTCGGGATTAAGTTCATCGGCCATGGCGGTCTCCTTTTCATTTACCGTAATCTAAAGGCATGAAAGAAATGTTAATTTCCCAGCTTTTTCCGGGCTGGGTGCATCGCGTCTAGACATTATGGCATGGCTCGCCTATGTAGCCACAAACGCACGGAGGTTGAATATGTCGAATCAAAACGATGTGGTAATTGTCGCAGCGCTACGCACGGCGATTGGAAATTTTCTCGGTGGGTTATCGACCCTCCCCGCCAGCGCCCTCGGTGCGGAAGTGGTGAAAGCACTGTTGGCCCGCACCAAGGTGGGTGCCGATGAAGTGTCGGAAGTCATCCTCGGCCAGGTGCTCACCGCCGGGGTAGGCCAAAACCCCGCCCGCCAGACATTAATTGCCGCCGGCATCAGCGAAACCGTGCCAGCCATGACCATCAACCAGGTGTGTGGCTCGGGCCTGCGCGCGGTGGCCGAAGGGTTCAAATCCATCCGCAATGGCGACGCCAGCATCGTGATCGCGGGCGGGCAGGAATCGATGAGCCAGTCGCCGCACGCCATGCGCCTGCGCGACGGGGTGAAGATGGGTGACGCCAAAATGGTCGACACCATGATCACTGACGGGCTGTGGGATTGCTTCAACAATTACCATATGGGCATCACGGCTGAGAACGTGGCCGACCAGTTCGGTCTCAGCCGCGAGGCGCAGGACCAGTTCGCGGCCGAGTCGCAGCAGAAAGCCGCCAAGGCGCAGGCCGAGGGCAAATTCGCCGATGAGATCGTGCCGGTGACCATTAAAAACAAAAAAGGCGACATCGTGGTTGATAAGGACGAATTCATCCGCCCCGATACCACCGCTGAAACCCTTGCCAAACTGCGCCCCGCTTTCAAACAGGATGGCGGCAGCGTGACTGCGGGCAACGCCTCCGGCATTAACGATGGCGCCGCCGCTGTACTGCTGATGACCCGCGCCGAGGCCGAGAAACGCGGCCTCACCCCACTGGCGACGGTTAAAAGCTGGGCCACCGCCGGGGTCGACCCGAAAATCATGGGCACCGGCCCCATCCCCGCTTCCAGAAAAGCGCTGGAGAAAGCCGGGTGGCAGGCAAGCGAGCTCGATTTGATCGAGGCCAACGAAGCCTTCGC
>DITH01000170.1 GCA_002422745.1 Alphaproteobacteria bacterium UBA6189 | reverse complement strand
GCGCGCGCCATCATGACCACCGATACCTTTCCTAAAGCCGCAACCCGCACGGTCGCCCTCGGCAATAAAACCGTCACGCTTAACGGCATCGCCAAAGGCTCCGGCATGATCGCGCCGGATATGGCTACCATGCTCGCCTTTATGTTTACCGATGCGGCCATTGCCCCGGACATGCTGCGTGACATGCTGCAGGTGGCAACGCAAAAAAGTTTCAACGCGATTACGGTGGATGGCGATACGTCGACCAGTGATACGGCGCTGTTTTTTGCTACCGGCACATCCGGGGTGACAGTGGCAAAACATTCGGCGGAACATGCGCTGCTGCAGGATGCGCTCGACAGTCTGATGATCGAGCTGGCCCAGCTCATCGTGATGGATGGCGAAGGGGCACAGAAGCTGATAACGATTGCGGTGCGCGGCGCAGCATCCGACGAAGCGGCGCGACGGATCGGGCTGAGTATCGGCAATTCGCCGCTGGTAAAAACCGCCATCGCCGGGGAAGACGCCAACTGGGGCCGCATCGTGATGGCAGTAGGCAAATCCGGCGAGGAAGCGGATCGCGACCGCTTGCGCATTGCCATTGGTGGGGTGGTGATTGCCCGCGATGGCGAACGGGTCGCGGATTACGATGAAGCGCCCGTCACCGCCCATATGAAAACGCGCGATATCCGCATTGATGTGGATTTGCAGCTTGGAAACGGTGAGGCCACGGTGTGGACGTGTGATCTGACGCATGGGTATATCGACATCAACGCCGATTACCGTTCGTGACATTTCCCATAGCGAACCATCTGCGGCGTCACGTCAATTTTCATGCATCCTCACGTAGGGATGCTACGCTGCGGTTCCTGAAAATCGGCGCTCCTAGCATCTGGCTCACTCTGAGAAATGTTAGAAGAAAGAAGTAGTTTGATGAAGATAGTGTATGTTTCCGCTGTGGCGCTGATCGACCCGGAAGGGCGGGTGTTGCTCACCCAACGGCCGCCGGGCAAACCGATGGCGGGCTTATGGGAATTTCCCGGCGGCAAGGTCGAGGCGGGAGAAACCCCGCAAGCCTGCCTTATCCGTGAAATGAAAGAGGAGCTCGGCATTACGCTGTGCGAACGCTGCTACGCGCCACTCACCTTCGTGAGCCACGCCTACGAGACATTCCACCTGGTGATGATGCTGTATATCGCCCGTCGCTGGGAGGGGATTCCCTTGCCGCTGGAAGGCCAGCAGCTTACCTGGAAACGCCCGGCAGACATGGGCCAGCTGCCGATGCCGGCGGCCGATTTACCCTTGGTGCAGGCGTTGCTCGATGCGTCGTATGTGTGGCAGGAAATCGCGAGTCATTAATCGCCGAGCACGGCGCCTAGCGAAAGCTGCCC
Source organism: Alphaproteobacteria bacterium UBA6189 (assembly GCA_002422745.1). Lineage (GTDB taxonomy): Bacteria > Pseudomonadota > Alphaproteobacteria > Rickettsiales > UBA3002 > QFOX01. The sequence goes on along the minus strand of DITH01000170.1, from coordinate 5,214 downwards.
GCTGCCGCGCTTGGAAGGTTGCTGCTGGTTGGCAGCGGGCTTCCATCCGGTAAGGGTCACGCATTCGAACGTAGCGATCAGCCGTCCTTCAGTATTCATGAACCCTTCGCGGTAGCGTCTTTCCGCTTCGGCGAAATAACCACGGGTGGTAAATTGCTGCAGCTGATGCTGCAGCATATTTGTTTGTGCACTGCAGCGAAGCTCCTGCATCAACGCCCATAACGATGGATAGGTGACGGTGACGAGCTCCCGGTCGACCACCGGCAGGGCGAAGCCCGCACGCTGCAACAAGCCGCCCGCATCGCGTACATCGGGAAATGGCGCAATGCGCGAGGTAAGGCCGCCTAGCCGCGCGGCATCGGTGGCGGCAAAGACCTGGCGTAATTCGCGCAAACTATCGGGCCCGGGCATGGTCGCTATAAACAGCCCGTCCGGTTTCAGGGCACGATGAATCTGCGCCAGTGTGCCCGGCAAATCATTCACCCAATGCAACGCCCCCGCACTGACGATAGCATCGCAGCTGCCTTCGGCCAGTGGCAACCATTCCTCGTCGGCCAGTATATCGGGCGCAAAGCAACCCGTGCTGTCGAGCGTATAATAATGCCGGGTGCCGGGCCGATGTGCCAGCAAGGGCTTTAAGCGACCGCTGGCGCCCAGTTCCACGATGGTCGGGAAGGTATAGCTGAGATGCGCCAGCGATTCGGCCAGCGATTCGGCGGCCTGCTGCAACAGGAAATCCGTCGCCGCGAAATCGGCGGCGGCGCGTTGGCGGCGCTTGCGCAGTCGGGTGCGATCGAACAGAATGGCGGGTGTGGTGCTCATGCCCACTGCATACTCCGGAGGCAGGCGAATGCAAAGCCAGATACGCGTGGTTGGCGAACAGGTAGCAGGCGTGGGACGCCTGATGCTCGACGCGGCCTTTCCGCCGCGCTGCCCGTCGTGCCAGGTGCCGGTGGCGGGGCTGCATCATTTTTGCCCTGATTGTTTTCAACAGCTCAAACTCATCAGCGCACCGCATTGCGCACGTTGCGGCATCCCCTTTGTGGTGGCGATCGATGCGCTGGCCGAATGCCCGGAATGCCTTGCCGAGCCGCCGTCTTTCGCGCGGGCGCGGGCAGTGATGGTGTATGACGCGATCAGTGCGCCGCTGGTCTCGGCCCTGAAATTTCACGACCAATGGACCGGGCTGGCGCGCTTCACCGAGATGATGGCGGTGTCCGGGCGCGCCCTTTTGCAGGAAGCCGATCTGCTGGTGCCAGTGCCGCTGCACTGGCGGCGCCTATGGTGGCGCAAATATAATCAGGCGGCCCTGCTGGCTCATGGGCTCGGCGCGCATAGCGGCTTGCCGGTGCGGAGCGACATTCTGCAACGCCAGCGAGCAACTACGCCGCAAATGCGCCTGCCGCGCGCCGAACGGTTGAAGAATGTGAAGAATGTGTTCGCCGTGCGCGCCGGGGCTATATCCATTATCGAAGGAAAACATATCGTTTTGGTCGATGATGTGATTACCACCGGCGCCACGGTCGCGGCCTGCAGCACGGCATTGCTTCATGCCGGGGCGGCGAGCGTGCAGGTGCTCGCGCTGGCCCGCACGGTGAAAGAGTAACCGCGTCATGCTACGCGATGAAGCTTGCCCTCGGGCCGTAAGCTGGTAGCATCGCGGGATGAGCCCCTATCTCGCCGCCGCCGTGCAAATGACCAGTACCGATGATGTCGCTGCCAATATCGCCGCGGCGGAAACTTTGGTGACACAGGCGGTCGAGCAAGGTGCGCAACTGATTGCCCTTCCGGAGAATGCGTTTTATTTTCGCCGCGAAGGCACCGCGATGCATCCCGACGGGCCGATGCTGGCGCATCCCGGCGTACAGGCGATGCAGCAACTGGCCAAGCGCCACGGGGTGTGGATTCTCATCGGTTCCATCCGTGCCCGCGAGGGGGGGATGGACAAGCCCTTCAACCGCGCCGTACTGATTGCCGATAGCGGTGAAGTCGCGGCCGTCTACGATAAGCTTCACCTGTTCGACGTGACGTTCGCCAGCGGCCATCGCTATGCCGAATCGTCGCAGGCAGTGGCGGGTGAGGAGCCCGTAGTGGCGGCGACGCCGCTGGGCCATATCGGCCTGAGTATTTGCTACGACATTCGCTTCCCGGCACTTTACCGCGCCATGGCGCTGGCCGGGGCAGAAATTCTTACCGTGCCGGCGGCGTTTACGCGGCAGACCGGTGAGGCCCATTGGCGGGCGCTGCTGATTGCGCGGGCGATTGAAAACGGGGCCTATGTGATTGCGCCGGGGCAATGCGGGGAACATCCCGGTGGGCGCGAAACCTACGGGCATAGCCTGATCATCGGCCCGTGGGGCGAGGTGCTCGCCGAGGCCGATGCGACCACCCCGGGGGTGATCACCGCAAGGATCGACCCGGCACGCGCTGCCGAGATTCGGGCGCAATTGCCGGTGCTGACCCATCACCGCGATTTGCCGCCGGTGCGGGTGGTGTCGGCGGATTAAGAGAAATTAGGCGAGGGTGGGTTCCCGGCTTTCGGCGGCGTGCTGCTGCTGGCGCACCGTTGCCGCCCAATCAGCATCTTTTGCCGGGGATGCATGGCGTGTGGCATGGGATACGGCGGCCTGATCGCTCTGCACGGGTGGTGCGGCCGGCTTCGGCGCTTCGATTTTTGGTGGTTCGATGCTCACCGGCGATTCGAGCTGCACTTCCGGGCTGCCGGGCATTTCCGTTACCGCCGGCTGGCGCATGACAGGGTCGTCTTTGCTCACCTGCAGGCGTGTATCGCTGGCGGCCTGGGTGGTTTCGTGGTCGACCAGCCGGGTTTTCATCTCACTGTTTTTTTGCTTCAGAATGTCGTTTTCAGCACGCAGATCCCAGATTTCATCCTGCGCGGCTTCGAACTGTTTGCGGCCCTGATTGCCTTTCTTAGAACCCGTGATGAAAAGAATAATCGGCACTATGAAATAGCCAACAAAGGCGAATATTCCACCGCCGGTGACAGCTAAACTGACACGTTCATTTTGCTGAATGCCTTCCACCCATTTTTTTAATCCCGGAATTAGCCCGGCAGAATGGTTGGTTAGCCAAAGCCCAAAGCCTTGCTGATGTTGATACGTTACTTTTTCTAATGTTTTTGTATCGGGTAAATGATTTGCTCCGTGACCGAATATACCGTTCATGAGACGACCACTGCCGCGCTGAATGGTAGAGACTAGACCTTTGCCCTCGGTGGCAATGAGCTTGTGACCTTTATTGCGAATCGCCTCTACGGGCGCTTTGACGTGATTATAGAGCGTATAGGTGAGTAATCCGCCACCAATCAAGCCAGCTGCCGCCCACACAAAATGGGCAATAAACCCTTCGCCCGCACCTGCGGCAAAGGCGCTTGGGCCCTTATAGGGCTGTGCACCGATATCGGCGGTTTCCTGCTGTTTAGGCTCTTTCTCCATGCTGCGAGTATAGCAACGGAATGTGACAGGATGATGACGAATAAGCTAAAAAAAAGCTCCCAGTTGGGAGCTAGTTGGTAAGGGTGGGGCTATTTGTCCTTATCGAACTGAGCGCCAATGAGGCCCCCAGCCAAGCCACCCATCACGGCACCACCGATAATACCGGTGGCCACAAGGGAACCGAGGAATAACCATCCTCCTGGTCCAGCAGCGAGTAGCATGGGGGCTACTGTTCCCAGACCCGGCAAGGTGTTTGCCGCAGCTCCAATGATAGCGCCGGTACCAGCACCTGCCGCTGTGCTATCTCCAGACATTGGATTTCTCCAATAAAATTCACTTTGGAAAAGTGAATAAACGACAGCCAAGCGGATGCTTGACCGATCCAAGTGAGGGTTCCACGCATGCATGGATCACTAAAGATGCATGCAACATAGCCGTGAAAGATGACAGTTTAATGACGATTAAACCGCTTTATGGGCGGCCATGATGTAATTGACGTCGCGATCCTTCGCGTTGAGGCGGAAATCGCCGCGCACCGGCTGAAACACGATACCGTTGACCGTGCCGATGGTGAGGCCGCGCTTGCTCAACATATCGGCCATTTCGGAGGGGCGGACGAATTTTTCCCAGCGATGGGTGCCGCGCGGCACCCAGCGGAGCAGGTATTCTACGCCGATAATGGCCAGCGCGTAGGATTTGAACGTGCGGTTGAGGGTGGAGAGGATGAGGATGCCGCCGGGTTTTACCAGGGCGCACAGCGCGTCGTAAAATACTTCCGGGTTGGCCACATGCTCGATAATTTCCAGGGCGAGCACCGCATCGTATTGCGTGCCGGCTTCGGCCAGTTCCTCGGCGCTTTGGCAGCGGTAATCGATGGTAAGGCTAACCGATTGGGCATGCACGGCGGCGGTTTTGATGTTCTCGAGCCCGGCATCGATCCCGGTGACGGATGCGCCCAGCCGCGCCATCGGCTCGGTGATGAGCCCGCCGCCGCAGCCGACATCGAGCGCCCGCTCACCGGACGCCGGCGCCGCGAGGGCCAGCAGTTCGTCGGCCAGCGGTTGCAGCATGCGTTCGACGCGCGCGATGTTAGCGACCCAGCGCCGCCCTCCGTCCTCGTTCCAGTAGGTGGCCTGATCGCTGGGCGTGTTATTGGGCAGGTCCTGCTCGCTCATGGGGGCTGTCGTCCACTGCTGATTGGAATCTTCCGATGATGACACAGCGCGGCGGCACCGTGCCTGCGCGTCACAGGCCCGGGATTCAGGGCGCGTCAGCCCCGCCGTCCCCGGACCAGCCGCCGCCCAGCGCACGATAGAGCGCGATGGCCGCGCTGAACTCGGCGCGACGGGCCTCCGCATGGGCATCCTCGGCGCGGAATTCAGCCGCCTGGCTGGTCAGCAGGGTCAGGAAGTCGGCCCGGCCTTCGAGGAAGAGCTGGCGGGCAAGACGCGTCGCCGACGCGGCTTCGCGCGCCGCGACCGCGAGCGCAGCGCGGCGCTTCGCCGAAGCGCCGACCGCGTTCAGCGCATCCTCGACCTCGCGCACGGCGGTCAGCACGGCTTCGCGATAGTTCGCGACGAGCTCGGCGCGCCGCGCCCGCGACAGCTCGACGCCCGCCTGCAGGCGCCCGCCCTGGAAGATCGGCGCGGCCAGCGCGGCGGCCAGCGAACCGATGGTCGTCGCCGGGTCGATGCCGAAGTTGCCGCTGCCGCTCAGGTTGAGGCTCGGCAGCAGCGCCGCGCGCGCCGCGCCGATGTCG
>DITH01000197.1:2749-4622 GCA_002422745.1 Alphaproteobacteria bacterium UBA6189 | reverse complement strand
AATGTTTGGCGATGCCGGTGCCGCCAGTACGCCGGATGGGGAAAAGCTCACCAAAATGAGCGATGCCGAAAAGCGCGTGAGTTTTCATTACAAGCCGCTTTGGGCCAAAGCACTGATTGTAGTGGCGGGACCAACCGCCAATTTCCTGCTAGCCATTAGCGTCTTTACCTATTTCATTTTCACCGTCGGTCTTGCCTCTACCCAACCGGTGGTCGGTGAAGTCATGCCCGGCACGCCGGCTGCCGAAGCGGGATTGCAGGCGGGCGACACGATACTGAAGGTCGACAATAAGCGNNACGATAACAAGCGCATGCGTCGCTTCAACGATATCCCCGATGCGATCATGACCAATCTCGGTACACCGGTGGAGCTTACCATCGCGCGCAATGGTGAAACCTTTACCCGCAGCCTTACCCCCATCGCTTTCGACGATGTAGATGCGCTGGGCAACCCGGTGAAGCGCCCGTTGATCGGCATTCGCAGCGAGCAACTCACCTACGAAAATGTGGGGCTGCTGAGCGCAATTGGCATCGCCACGCAAAAAACCTATGAAATGTGCGTCACCTCGCTGCGGGTGCTCGGCCAGATGATCACCGGCGACCGTTCCACCGAGGAGCTGAAAGGCCCACTCGGCATCGCCAAACTCTCCGGCGAAGTAACCCAGGTGGGCGAGTCGTTTGGCGAAACGTTCCGCATGTTTTTATGGTTCATCGCCCTGCTATCGGTGAATCTGGGACTGGTAAACCTGCTGCCCATTCCCATGCTCGATGGCGGCCACCTTGCCTTCTACGGCATCGAAGCATTGCGCGGCCGACCTCTGGCCGAGCGCTTTCAGGAATATAGTTTCCGTTTTGGTTTTGTCGTCATTGCCAGCCTCATGGCCTTCACCCTGTTTAACGATGTGCGTCAAATGGTGCTGTAGCCTTCCGGCAGAAATGCCACAGGACAGTTGCCACTATTCGCTTGATTTACCGGCACAGTTTGCGCAGATGTAGCCCATGTTTCGCCGTGTGCTCTGTGCCCTGCTTCTGATTGCCCCGTCCTTCGCTCACGCGGAGGTCGTAAGCAGCGTGCGCGTCGAAGGCAACCAGCGGATCGATACGTCGGCAGTCGAAACCTATTTAGCCGTTGAGCCGGGCGACGATGTCAGCCGCTACGATCTCGACCTGGCATTGAAGAAACTGTACGATACCGGCTTCTTCGCCGATATTGGGCTCGAGATGGAGCAAGGCGTCCTCACCGTCCAGGTGGTGGAGAATCCCAGCATTAACGACGTCATCTTCGAAGGCAACGACCAGATCGACACCAAAGACCTCGAAGCTGAAGTTACCCTGCGTCCGCGCTCTATCTATACCCGCACCAAGGTACAAAACGACCTCAAGCGCCTGCTTGATGTGTATCGCCGCAACGGTCGCTACTCCGCCGAAATCACACCACAGATCATCGAGCTCGAGCAAAATCGTGTCAACCTCGTCTATAATATCAGCGAAGGGCCCCGCGCTTTCATTCAAAAAGTCACCTTCATCGGCAATGAGTCGTACGAAACGAAAACGCTGCGCAGCCTCATCAGCTCGTCGGAGGAGCGCTGGTACCAGTTCCTCACCGATTCCGATCGCTACGATCCGGATCGCTTGCAGTATGACCAGGAATTATTACGCCGCTTCTATTTCCAGAATGGTTATGCCGATTTTAAAGTGAAATCGGCCATTGCCGAATTATCGCCCCAGCGCGACGCTTTTTACCTCACCTTCACGATCGAGGAAGGGGAACGCTATCGCTTCGGGGAAATCGATGTCGACAGTAATCTCTCCGTGGGCAAAATGCCGGACTTCGAGGAGGCGATCACCACCAAGAAAGACGATATCTACAATGC
>DITH01000197.1:0-2722 GCA_002422745.1 Alphaproteobacteria bacterium UBA6189 | reverse complement strand
GGCTTTGCCTTTGTCGACATCAACCCGAAAACCAAGCGCCGCGAAGGCAAAGAGAAAATCATCGACCTCACCTACGTAATCGATGAGGGGCCGAAAGTTTACGTCGAGCGAATCAATATTTTCGGCAACCAGCGCACGCTTGACGAGGTGATTCGCCGCGAATTCCGCCTGGCCGAGGGCGATGCGTATTCATCGAGTAAAATGAAGCGCACCGAGCAGCGGCTGAAAAACCTCAATTATTTCGAATCGGTCGATATTCAAACCCGACCAGGCACCGACCCCGACAAAACACAGATCGATGTGGAAGTTGCCGAGAAATCGACCGGCGAAATCACCTTCGGCGCCGGGTTCTCGACCGCTGATGGCCCGCTGGCCGATGTCGGCATTCGCGAAAGCAACTTCCTCGGCCGTGGCCAGGAACTGCGCCTGCGCACCATGTTCGCCGCCGAACGGCAAATGTACAATGTCGGCTTTACCGAGCCCTATTTCCTTGGCCGTCCGGTCGAAGCCGGGTTCGATCTTTATAAAACCGCACAGGATTACCGTACCGAAGCGTCGTACGACCGCGAGGCACTGGGCGCGATTTTACGCTTCACCTATAATATGAGCGAAAAGCTTCGCCATCAGCTGCGCTATAATTACGAGGCATCGAACATTACCAACATCGAAACCGGTGCATCGCGCTATATTCTCGATCAGGAAGGCGAAAACGTCGCCTCGATCGTCGGCCATTCCTTTATTTTCGACGACCGCGACAACCGCATTGCTCCCACCAGTGGCTATTACTGGCGCTTGAATCAGGATATTGCGGGGCTCGGCGGCGATGATCGCTTCCTGCGTCATGAAGTGCAGGGCGAATATTATTATCCGCTCGCCAAACGCTGGACATTCCTGCTTGCCGGTTCGGGTGGCCACACGCTTGGCCTTGGCCGCGACGTGCGCATCAACCAGCGTTTCTATATCGGCAGCGAGGAAATCCGCGGCTTCAGCAAAGCTGGTATCGGTGCCCGCGATATTACCACCGACGACGCGCTGGGCGGCAATATTTACTACGCCACTACGGCGGAAGTGCGCTTCCCGCTCGGGCTGCCCGAGGATCTGGGCGTAACAGGCGCCACCTTCATCGATGTCGGCAGCTTATGGGATATCGACGCCAGTGGCCCGGAAGTGCGCGACAGCGCCGCACCACGGGCTTCCGCAGGCTTTGGGGTGGCCTGGGCCTCACCTTTTGGCCCGATCCGCATCGATTTCGCCAAAGCCCTTCTCAAAGAAGACTATGACGAAGAGGAGCTGGTGCGCTTCAGCTTCGGCACGCGCTTTTAGTCTATTTCCTTACTTTGGCGCTGGATTTAGCGGTTAAAATAGTGCATGAATCCCGCTCAATTGTGTTTTTAACCTAGGGTGTCCCGTATGAAACGTTCCGTTCTGTTCTTTGTTGCCGCCATGCTCAGCCTGGCCTCGCCCGCTTTTGCCGAAACCACGGTAGGGGTGGTGAATATCCAGCAAATCATGCGTGATTCGAAAGCCGCCAACTCGGTGCGTAACCAGCTGAAGGAAAAACAGAAATCTTTCCAGAGCGACCTGGATTCGAAAGAAAAACAGTTACTGGCCGAAGATCAGGCCCTCGCCAAGCAAAGCGAAACAGCTGACAAAAAAGCATTCGAGCAAAAAGTGAAAGATTTCCGCACCAAGGCGGCCAATGCCCAGCGGGAAGTCCAGACCAAAAAAATCCAGCTCGATAAAGCCTTCGCTGGGGCGCTCGAGCAAATTCAAACCACGGTGCTCGCCATCGTGAAAGAAGTCGCTACCGAGAAAAAACTCACCCTAGTGCTGACCTCCAGCCAGGTGTTGTATGCCGATAGCTCGCTCGATATCACGCGCGACGTACAGGCACGCCTCGATAGCAAGCTTCCGAATGTTAAAGTGAACTTCTAGTTCACGTTCCGTCATGGTCGATAGCCGCTTTTTTACCAATCACGGGCCCTTCACCGCCGAGGATCTTGCACTGGCAACCGGCGCAACCCTGCATCGCGCGGAGGATGGCGCACGGCCCTTAACGGATGTCGCGCCGCTTGATCNNTGTTGAGCAATTTCTGCGCTCCGGCGCCGGCGCCTGTTTTGTCCGCCCCAAATATGCTGATCAGGCCCCTGCTACCATGGCGTTGCTGATTACCGACGACCCTTACCGTTGCTACGCACTGGCCGCACAAAAATTCTATCCGACAGCAAAACCGGCATCAGGCATCGCGCCGAGCGCCACGATTGACTCCACCGTCAGCATCGCGCCGGATGTGGCCATCGGCCCCGGTGCTGTGATCGGTGCCAATGTGATGATCGGCGCGGGCAGCTCCATCGGCCCGAACGCGGTGTTGTACCCCGGCGTTAGCATTGGCGAGGCAAGCGCGATCGGCGCTGGCAGCACCATCAGCCATTCTATCATCGGTAACCGGGTGCTGATCCATCGTGGCGTGCATATCGGGCAGGACGGATTTGGTTTCGCGCTGGGTCGCGACGGCCATGTAAAAGTGCCGCAACTGGGCCGCGTCGTGATCGAGGATGACGTAGAAATCGGCTCCGGCACAACGATCGACCGCGGCACCGGCCCTGATACGCTGATCGGTGAAGGCAGCAAAATCGATAACCTTGTCATGATCGGCCATAATGTGCAGATCGGCAAACGCGCGGTAATTATCGGCCAGGTAGGTATTTCCGGCTCCACCCG
>DITH01000031.1 GCA_002422745.1 Alphaproteobacteria bacterium UBA6189 | reverse complement strand
GCCCAGAAAATCGAGGAGATGGAAAAACAGGTCGCCGAATTCGAGGAACAGGAAAAGCAGGAAGAGCAGGAAGAAGAACAGGAGAAGCGGGATCCGGCGCCGGATGCCGTTTCCGCGGTGCAGGTCAATACCGAAGCGTCGGTCGAGCAGATGGTGGAGAAGGCGCAGCAAATTGTGCAGGATCTGCATAAAAGTGACTATGATTTCGTGCCGCCGCAGGATTTTCGCCCGCCGCCGTCTTTCGCTGCCCCGCCGGGTGTGCCTGCCCCATTAAGCCTTACCCCGGTAGTCAATCTCTTTATGGGGAACGTGGTGGGTGCCACGTCCGATTCGACCAGTATGCCGGGAGTGACGATTGTTTACGGCGCTGGCGGGGCGGACGGTACCGCCGCGGCATCTCTGATCGGGCCGCGCAATATCCGCCAGTTTTCTACCGCTGAAATCAACGGTACGGCAGGCAACGACCTCATCTATGCGCAAGGCCCGGCGGTTGGCAATGCCGACCCTTCGGTCAGCACCGCGATGTACGCGAAAGATTTTATGCTCAACGTGGCGGGGTATTTCGTTACGCTCGACGATGCGGTGGTCGAGGGTGTACCTGCGGGCGTCAGTATTCGTGGTGGGGTGGATCAGGGTGGCGGCACCTGGACGATCCCGGCCGATCTGGTACTCGAACGTCAGAGTTTTCAGCTGATCTACGATGCGACCGCACCGGAATCGGCCGGTACGTTCGATCTGCATGTGACGGTGACCGGCACAACGACGCGTAACCAGACCTTCACCGCCGAGCAGAATTTCCGTTTCATGTTCCTTGATGTCACCTCGGCCAGCCAGGTGTCGGACTCGACGTTGGTGTATGAGTACCAAGGACTGACGCGGGATATCTATGTATTGCCGACGCAGGATCAGCCTAACCTGATCACGGCTGGCGATGGCAACGATACCATTTATGGCGGCCGCAATAACGATACCATCGCCGCCGGCACGGGTAATAATGAAGTCTACGCGCGTGACGGCAACGATGTGATCACCACCGGCGATGGCGACAATCTGGTCGATGGCGGCGCAGGCACCAACAGCATTACCACCGGCGCGGGCAACGATACGATTTCGGCCGCTGACGGTGCCAATAGCATTATCGCGGGCGAGGGTACGAATTCGGTTACCCTCGGTAATGGCAATAACACCGTGTCGACCGGGGCGGGTAACGACACGATCATCGCGGGCAACGGTGATAACACGATCACCGATCTGGCGGGCAACAACGTCGTGACGCTCGGCGATGGGAATAATAGCTTCACCACTGGCGATGGCGACAATACGATCGAAACCGGTAACGGCGATAATAGTATTGCCGTTGGCACTGGTATCAACGTGATCGACACCGGCACCGGTGTGGATACGGTTACGGCCGGTGACGGCACGAATACCATTACCGATGCGGGCGGTGCCACGGTGATTATCACCGGCGATGCGACCAATACCATCACGCTCGGACTTGGGCAGGCAACCATTACCACCGGCAGTGGCGACGACGCGATTACCGTGACCGGCGGCGGTGGCAGCTTTAATTTGGGCGACGGCACGAATAGCGTCCAGGGCGGTAATGGGGATTATATCCTTACCAGCGGTACGGGCGACGATACCATTACGTTCGGTGCAGGCATGCATACGATCAGCATGGGCGGCGGCAACAATACGCTTATCCTCGGCGATGGGGCAGCCACGGTAACGGCGGGCAGCGGCGACGACCAGATCACGGTCGGCAGCGGCGGCGGCTCGGTCGATGCGGGCGACGGTACCAACAACATTCTCGTGGGCGATGGCGATTATACGATCAGCGGCGGCAGCGGCGACGATGTAATGGTCAGCGGCACCGGTAACAGCATCTTCCGCCCTGGGCTCGGCACCAACAGTATTACCGCAGGCGCGGGTATTAATACGATCGATTACTCCACGGTCGCGGGTACGGGGCTTGTGATTGAGGTTGGCGCAGGTACGGCGACCGGCACCGGAGTCAACGATACGTTCAGCGGTATCCGGCACGTCATTGGCAGCAATAACGGCGATGCCATCACGGGCGATGCGAGCGCAAACCAACTGACCGGCGGTACCGGAAATGATAGTATTGTCGGCGGTGGTGGCAGTGATACGATCGATGGTGGCGATGGGGATGATACGTTGATTGGCGGCAGCGACGCTGACCGTATTTACGGCGGTGACGGCAATAATACGATCTCCGGTGGTGGTGGTGCCGACAGCCTTTACGGCGGCAGTGGCAATAATACGTTTATCAACCCTACCGTGGGCACTTATTACGATGGTACCAACGGCCAGAATATGCAGGCAGGCCAGTTGAACACGATCGATTATTCCGGCGAAACGGTGGCGCTGACGATTAACCTGCAAGGCGGATTCGGCCAGGGTGGTGCGGCCCAGGGTGCGGTGTATGCCTTCACACCCACCGGTGGGGTGAACTCTATTAACCGCATTATCGGTGGCACAGGGAATGATTCCCTACTCGGCTCGGCGGGCGATGATTATCTCGATGGTGGAGCGGGCGGCTCTGATTCGCTCGATGGCGGGCTCGGAAACAACACGCTGGTCGGTGGCGGTGGCACGGATCGGTTTTACATGGGATTGGGAAATGATACGATTATTGGCAGTAATTCGGTCGATTTTCTTTATTACCAGAATTCCGACGCCGGGGTTGTCATCAACTTCGATGAGGTAAGTCGCAGCTTCACCAACAGCCTTGGACAGACACTTACGGTCGATGCATATAGTGGCCGAGGATTTGCCGCGACGGCGAACGACCAGTATTCCTACGCGATTGGCGATTATTACACGCCGGTGGACGGCACCAGCACCAGCATGGATACGGTGTATGGAGCGCGCTCGCACCAGACCTTACTTTTTTCCCACAGCACCGATGTGCGCTTTTTTGGCGGTTCGGCAGCCGATACGGTTTCTAGTGGTACGGGGAATCTTCAGGTTGAATTTAGTGCCGGGCAGGATCGGTACAATGGTGGAGGCAGCGGCTATAATGTGGTCTCATCAAATACTGCCTACGGTGGGCAGGTGAATACGGTCGTCTATCTCGATGGCACCAAGGATATCGACAATAATGGCCAGGCCGATCACCTGCAGCGCAATGTCGCCAGCCTGACCTCCGGGGGTGAGGCGTATGATGGCTTTATGATCGGCTGGGGCAATGCCACGCAGGCCACCGCCGCAAACCTTACCCTATTCAAGAATTTTGGGCATTTACTTGGTGCGGGCAATAATGACATTCTTGTCGGCAACGACAACGCAAACGAAATCAATGGTCGCGGCGGGAGTAATGCGCTGTATGGGTATGGTGGTGACGATACGATCCATGCCATCGAAGGCGCAAACTATATCGATGGTGGCGATGGGCGCGACATGCTGAATTTCGTGGCTAGCACCAACAGTACGATTGGCCAGCTCGGCAGTTGGAGCTCCAGCCTGACCGCAGGCGTTAGCGTTTATCTGGCGGATGGCAGTTTCTTTGCTGCGTCCGACAAGGCAAACCTATGGGGGGCAGGGTTTAGCACACATCAAGTGCGAACCGGATCAACCGGTACCTACCTGTATAGCCAGGTAGTGAATATGGAAGATGTGTACGGGACCAGTTATGGCGACGTGATTTACGGCAACAGCGTGGCCAATATTATATACGGCAATAATGGCAACGACACGATTGCGGGCGGGGGCGGTGCCGATAGTCTCTACGGCGGCTCGGGCGATGATTTATTCCTTGCCACAGCGGCAGAGATGGGAAGCATCTATCAGTTTCACGGCAGCACGGGGACCGACACGGTGCAGGCCGCCGGGTGGACGTTCACCGCCAATAGTTTCAGCGATACAATCATGGAGCAGATAGAAGTGCTCGATGTGCGCAACGGTGCGGCTGGTGAGAGCTACTCGATGACATTCCGCGATGTGCAGCGCATACACGATGCGGGCACCAGCTCGGCCATCACCCTGCGGCTTGACAGCGGCGACACCTTCACCGCTAATGCCGGGACTGGTACGGCACTTCTCGTGTCGAGTAGCGGTAGCGAGCAAGTATACAAATACTATTCCGACCCCGGCCACACGATGAACGACAATGTGAATCTACTCGCCACCCTGACCATCCAATACGCATAAAAAACAACATCAAGGCAAACCATGTCCGTACTTACCTGGGCTGAGGCAGTCACTGCGCTGCTGACCGCACTTGGCCGCGCACCCGCCGCCACCGCACCTTCTCTGAATGATCTGCCCGAAGCCCTGCGGGGTAGCGGACTGGGAGTTTCCTACAGCGCCTTGATTGATGGTCAGGCACCGGGCATGCATCAGCAGCTTGGCTGCTTGTTGCAGTATGATGAGAATCAATGGGTCGCCGTGCTCGGTAGTGTCGAGAATGGCCAGCTGCTTCAGGCAAATGGCGTCGTCCTGCGTCCCATGCAGAGCGCGGACTGGGAACAGGCCACCCATGCGGCGGTGGTGACCGAAGCGCTGGTAAGCCTGGCGTCGATGGCCCCGTTTATCAAGCGGTATAAGGGCAAGCTGCTGGAGATTTTTCTCTGCGGGTTGCTAATAAATCTATTCGCGTTGACCCTGCCGTTATTCAGCAGCTTCGTGTACGACAAAATTCTCGGCAACGGTATCACCGCAACGCTATGGGCCCTGGTGATTGGGCTGGCCTTGTTGGTGGTGGTGGAATTTTCCATCCGCCTGATTCGCATTTTCGCCGCCGAGCGTTTTGCCGTCAGCAGTGAAGCTGATATCGACCGCCAGGTGTTTCGGAGCCTGCTGGACGCAAAGGCCAATGCGATGCCAGGCATCGGCGCCTTTCTCGAGAAATACAAACAGATCATCGCTTATCGTGATTTCCTTTCTTCCTCGTACCTGCTGGCGCTTGCCGACCTGCCGTTTATCCTGCTGTTTTTGGTAACCATCACTCTGGTTGCAGGGCCGCTGGTGTTAGTGGCCATCAGCTGTGGCATCGTGCTGCTGGTCGCAAGCCTGCTGACCACCCTGCCATTGTTCGATTATGAGCGTACCGCGCGCCGTGCCGGTGAACGCCGCTTCGGCCTGCTCAACGATTTGCTTACGGCCCGCGAAGCCGTGATCGGGCGGGCGATGCGCGAAGGGTTGTTCGCACGCTGGCACGCGGCGAGTATCGAAGCGATTCAGGCATCCAGCCTGGCGCGCTATTGGCGCGGGCTTGGGCTGAGTATCACCAGCAGCCTTACTTTTATTGCGTATGTCGGCGTGCTGGTCGGTGGGGTGTATATGGTGGAGGCGCAAACGCTGACGGCGGGTGGCCTGCTCGCGGCGACGATGCTTACCGCGCGTAGCATGGGAGCGTTTGCTTCGGTAACGACGCTGGTGGTGCGCTACCAGGAATTCCGCACGGCGATGCGCGAGCTCAACCAGCTTTTCCCACCGACCGAGCCCACCGCACCGGCACCGGTTCGCGGACGCCTGCAAGGTTCGGTGCAGCTGGAACATATTACCTGCCGGCTACGCGAGGGGACGCATCCGGTGTTACAGGATGTCTCGCTTAGCATTCAGCCCGGCGAAATGGTTGGGATTGCCGGTGCACCCGGAGCCGGGAAAACCACCTTGTTACGGTTGATTGCCGGGGTATTAAGCCCCGATGCCGGGCAGGTGCTGCTCGATTACCAGCCGCTCGCTACCTTGTCGCTGGAGGATATGACGATCAATCTCGGCTATAAACCCCAGGAATGCGCGCTGATGGAAGGTACGATCGAGGAGAATGTACGCGCCGGCCGTCCTCCGCTAACGGCGGGCCAGCAGCAGGCAGTGCTTGCCCTTTCCGGACTGGGGGTGGCGTTTCAGGAAGGCGGGCTCAACTGGGGCACCCCCGTCGGCACGCGTGGTCAGCAGCTTTCCGGTGGCCAGCGCCAGCTGGTAGCGCTGGCGCGGGCCCTGCTGCATCAACCGCCGCTATTGCTGCTCGACGAGCCGGGTAATGGGCTCGATGGCCCGCTTGAAGCACATGTGTGCCAAAGCCTGCAGCATCTAAAGGGGCAGGCCACGATCCTGATCAGTGCGCATAACCGCTCCCTTCTGGCGCTGTGTGACCGGATTATCGTGCTGGGGCAATCGCGTATCCTGGCCGACGGACCGCGGGATAAAGTAATGGTTTAATGGATTGAACGACCGATATGCCGCTGGATCAGCCGAGCACTTCGGCGATTTTCTGTGCGAGCTGGGCCTTACGAAATGGCTTGCTTAGCAATGGCACGCCTTCCTCCAGCAAGCCACTTTCCATGATGGCATGCTCGGCGTAGCCGGAATTGAAAATCACCTTGATCGCCGGACGCAGTAGCATGGCTTGTTTCGCCAGTGCAGGGCCGTTCAACGGGCCGGGAAGCATGACATCCGTAAGGAGTAAGTCGATGTCACTGCTATGGCGCAGCAGCGTGAGCGCCGCCTCGCCGTGTTCGGCAGTCACGACATGGTAGCCCAGGCTTTCCACCATGCTGGAGGTAATTTTGAGTACCTCGGGGTTATCCTCCACGATCAACACCTTGCGTAGATTCGGCGTGATGCCAGGTGTATCGTGCGGCACGGTCATGATCTGCCCGTCCGCCGGAGGAAGGTAAATACGAATAGTCGTCCCGTGACTAGGCTCGCTATAGATTTTAATATGGCCCGCACTTTGTTTGACAAAGCCGTAGACCATGCTTAACCCCAGGCCACTGCCTTTGCCGATCTCCTTGGTGGTAAAAAACGGATCGAAGACTTTATCGAGAATATCGGGGTTGATACCGCAGCCGGTATCGCTCACGGAGAGAAGCAAATAATTGCCCGCCGCCACATCCGGATGCTGGGCGGTATAATCCGTATCCAGCACAATATTTTTTGTCTCGTAAATGATTTTGCCGCCCTCGGGCATCGCGTCGCGGGCATTGACGGACAGGTTCAGTAGCACGTTCTCCAGCTGGATGGGGTCGGCATACACGTTCCACGCATCGGGCGAGAGCGACATATGCAGCTCGATCCGCTCACCGATGGTACGGCGGATGAGTTCGGAGAAATGCATCACTAACCCGTTTACCGAAATGAGTTTGGGCTGCAGCGATTGCTTGCGGCTAAACGCCAGCAGCTGGCGGGTGAGTTCGGAGCCATGCAGCGCCGCATCGATGGCGGGACGGATAAACTCGCGTAGCGGGTCGTGCGCCGCCAGCCGTTCGTCGATGAAATCCAGATTGCCGATAATAATCGCCAGCAGATTGTTGAAATCGTGGGCAAGGCCGCCGGTGAGCTGGCCGATCGCTTCCATTTTTTGTGCCTGGCGAAGTAACTCGCGGGCTTTGTCGCCCTCTTTGCGTTCGGTCACATCGCGGATAATGCCAACATAGGCATGATCGCTCTGCTGGTGGGTGCTGCCGACGGCAAGCTCGATGGGAAAAACCGAGCCGTCTTTGCGACGGGCGGCGACTTCGCGCCCGATGCCGATAATCCGTTCCTCGCCCGTTGTGTGGTAATGATGCAAATAGCCATCATGCTGCGAACGATACGGCTCGGGCATTAGCATGCTGACATTCTGGCCGATTACTTCTTCGGGCGTGTAGCCGAACAGTTTGGAGCAGGCCTGATTAAACGACTGGATTTCGCCGCGCATATTGATGACGACTACCCCGTCGATAATCGTATCGAGTACGGTATCGATCAGCGATTGGGCGGGACGGCTTGACGTTGCGTGCATTTTCGGTTCGCCATGCACTATGGGGCACTGGCTCATCAGGACACTTTCAGGGAAGACGGCAACGGCATGCCCGCGTCAACCTGTAAGCTATAGCGGATTTCCTGCAAAGTAACCCGAAGCTGCTGTACGCGAAACGGCTTGGGAAGGCTGGCGACAATCTGTAGCCCGTAAGCTTCGCCAATACGTTCCGCCATGTCGCGGTAATGGCTGCCGCTCAGGATGATAATGCGTGCTTTGCTTTGCTGCTTGTGCAGAAATTCGAGCACATCGAACCCGTCGAGTTCCGGCATCAGGATATCCAGGATAATGGCATGCGGTCGGATCAGTTGATAATGGGTTTCGATGTCCTGCGGCTTGCTCACGGTTGCCGTCGCAAAGCCGGCTTCGGTAGCGACTTTACCGATCAAGGCCGCGATGGGCTCATCGTCTTCGATCGCGAGTAGGCGCTCTTCATACATCGGACGCTCATGGGTTATTTACTAGTCTGGCTTATATCAAAATTACCGCATCATCAACCTGTAATTGTATCAAAAGTTAGGTATATAGCCAATTAATTGGGATAATAGAATCGTTTTTACCCCTAGTGGTCTCCCTAGGGTTGTGGTGGTGGCGCTAAAAATTGCGATGTTATTTTAAGTGTTTCGCTAGCAGGGGTGCACTGGGTAAAAAAAGTCCTGTTACCGCAGGAGAAATCAAGATCCCATTATTTTGCGCGGGCGCTCGCGGGCAGCAACAGCTTGTCGTAAAGCAACTGGGCGGGCGCATTGCCCATCATGCCCCCGGCGGTTTGCACGGCATTGCTCATGACGAGCTCGGCAAACCGTTCGCTGCCGCGGCAATGGCCGAGCATCCGGCTTATGACGCGCTCGCCGCCCTGCATCAATTTGGGAGTTTTGGTTTCCACCGCCGCCAACGTCATCATCGCGGTGGCGGTGCCGGTAAAGCGCCCTGCCAGCAGACGGCCGATTTCGTAAGGCAGCGACTGTTTCTCATCCTCATGCTGGGCGCTGCGCCGCACGCTGAACTGCACCCCCAGGTTGGCGATGCCACCCATTTGCATGAGTCCGATATCGGTAATCTTCTGCGCCAGTATTTCCTGCGAGCTGACAGGGAGCTTGCGCCATTCGCCCAGCTTTTTGGCCAGCGACTCGGTAAAGCGCCGTACCTGGTTGGGGCAAAGCCGCTCGCTGGCATAAACCGCCCCGATCGAGACCGCAAAGCCGGTGAGTTCGCCCAATGTAGTTTGCGCCGCCTGCAACAGGGCAGGCTGGCGCACGGCGATCGAGGGTTGTGGGTCGTCGAGCATAGCCGGCAAGCTTTACCAGCCAAAGATGACGATTCCGTGACAGGAACGAAAAAATCAGTGGGTAGCGGTGGTGAGGGCCTGGCTGGCGGCATCTTTCAGCGACAGGGTGCGCGTGTCGATGGCGGCGTTAAGACGACGCATCTGCTCGGTGGTTAGCGTACCCGAAAGTGCTTCGAGGGCCGGGCGTAGGGCCGGATAAGCTGCAAGGGCCTGCTCGCGCACCACTAGCCCCGCCGCATAGGGCGGGAAGAACGGACGATCGTCGCGCAGGGTGCGGAGGTTGGGGTGACTGAGCCGGCCGTCGGTGGCGTAAGCGGCAATCACATCGGTCGCGCCGCTAAGCAAGGCGCTGTACATCAGGTCAGGATGCATATCGCGCACGCGGGCGAAATTCAGGCCGTAAGCATGCTTCAGCCCGACATATCCGTCGCTGCGCCCGGCGAATTCAAAATCGAACCCGGCCTGCAACTGCGGCGCCACGGCGGCCAGTTTTGAAATCGTATCGATACCGTCAAGCCGTGGGTCGTCGTGACGGACGGCAAGCACATAGCTGTTGTCGAAACCAAGGGGTGGCAGCCATTGCAACTGGAATTGCTCGGCATAAGCCTGCCGCAGATCGGGGTAAAGCTGCGCGCGATCAGACGGCAAGGGGCGTTTGAGGACATTCATCCAGCCGGTGCCGCTATACTCCACCGCCATATCGACCGAACCGTTGCGTAGCGCACGGTGCAGCACCGTACTGCCGCCCAGCCCGAACCGACGCTCGACCGTATACGGCGTGTGCGCTTCGATCTGCTGAGCGACGATCTCGCCAAGCAACAATTGCTCGGTAAAGTTTTTGCTGCCGATCACCAGCGGCGCCGTGGCAGAAGGGGCCGTGCCGCGTGCCAGCATTCCAAGCAAGACGGCACTTATCACCAGAAGCACGCCGAGCACATAGCGTGCCCGCTGCCGAACGAGCGGTAGAGTATAAGGCGACAGGAGGGTTTGCAGCAGGAGGATGAGCCGGTCGATCAGCAAGGCGATCAGCGCGGCGGGAATGGCGCCGAGAAGGATCAATCGTGCATCGGAGAGAAATAACCCGCGATTGATAAACTGGCCCAGCCCGCCCGCGCCAACAAAGGCTGCCAGTGTGGCCAGTCCCACCGTTTGCACGGCGGCGGTGCGCAACCCGGCCATCATCATCGGCATGGCCATCGGCAAGCGTATCCACCATAAGCGCTGACTCGCATTCATGCCAAGTCCGAGTGCTGCCTCAGCTAGTGCGGGCGATAGGGAGGTCAGCCCAACCAGACTGTTTTGCACGATGGGCAGCAACGCATAGAGAATCAACGCTGCCGTGGCGGGTACGGTGCCGAGCTGACCCAGCAGCGCCATCATGATCACCAGTAAGGCAATGCCGGGGATGGTTTGCAGAACCTGCGTCAGCCCCAGTACCCCGCCCCGTAAGCGTGGCCAGCGAAAGGCCAGGATAGCCAGTCCGACCCCGAGCAGCAAAGCGGTGAGGGTCGCCATGCCGGTGAGCAGCAAGTGTTCGCTGATGCGGCGCAGCAGTTCCGTTTGGTGAGTACTGAGATAGGCGAGCAATTCCGTCATGCGAGGCTTGCCTGAACAAAATGTTCCAGCTCGGCCAAAGGCTGACTGACGAGCTTTTCCACCGACGGGTGGGTGGGATGAGCCATCAGGCGGCGCACGGTGTCGCACTGCAGGATGCGGCCCTGTTCCATCACAGCGAGTCGGTCGCCAAGGCTGACCGCTTCCATCACATCATGCGTGACAAACAGAATGGTAATGTCGAGTGTCTGGCGCAGGCGTTTGATTTCGTCCTGCAGGCTGCGGCGGGTGATGGCGTCGAGTGCACCGAACGGTTCGTCCATCAGCAGGTAACTGGGGTTCGGCGCCAAGGCGCGTGCGACGCCGACCCGCTGCTGCTGGCCGCCGGAAAGCTGATGCGGCAGGCGTGTGGCGAACTCGCCCGGGGGAAGCGCCACCAGCGCGAGTAATTCCTCCACCCGCAGGCGGATAGCGGCGCGCTTCATGCCCGAAAGTTTCAGTGGTAACCCGATATTTTCGGCTACGGTCAGGTGTGGAAACAAGGCCATGCCCTGAAACACCATGCCGATGGAACGGCGCAGGGCGATGGCGTCGGTAGCATGGATGTCGGTCCCGTCGAGCCGGATGGCACCCTCGGAAATGGGCAGCAGCCGCAGGATGGTTTTCAAAATGGTGGATTTTCCCGAGCCGGAACCGCCAAGCAATACCAGTGTTTCGTGCTGGCGAATAGTGAGCGTGACCGCTTGCAGCACTGGCGTGCTACTGGCCGGGTAAGACGCCGTCACCTGCTCGAGCTCGATCATCGCGCCATACGCTACGGCAAAGCCTGTTAGGGAGCAAGGGGGTTAGCCGTTTTTCCGTTTACGACCCCGAGCGTTATTGCCGACAGACGCTTGGCGTGCTTCCTCCCTGTCATGAAGCTGCGCCTGCCCGGCGCTGGTGCCCGATGATTGGTTGCTAGCCTGGGGCAGTGGGGGCACGGTCATTTGCCTCGCGGTTGTTCGTTGCCATAAAAACGCGGGTCGCGGCCATAGCGTTCATCACGTTCCCCCGCCTCCACTTCGCGCTCACCAGGATAGGCGCGCGCATCGCGGTATTGTTCGCGGTATTGCGTGTTGCGGCGCGAGTATTGTTCTGGCTCATGGCCTTCCTCGCCATGGTGATCGCCGCGGGTGCGGTAACGCTCCTGTTGCCAATCGCGATCGTCGTCGCCACGTCCGTAGTCCCGAGGATCACGGCGCTCATCGAATGCGCGGGGACGGTCATCGTTGCGGGGACACGGTACATCAGCCACATGGCGCTGTACGGGACGTTCGTAGCCATAATGCGGGCGGTCGTCCGGCTGCTCGTGCGGATCGTGCTGGTCGCGCGGTGCGCGGTCGTGACGATCAAATTCCTCGGGATAATAGCGTTCCTGACCCTGCCGCGGTGCGCGACGCATGGCGTATTCTTCCTCTGGATAGTACGGGCGACGACGGTTTGGCATGGGATTGCTCCTGCGTATGGGTGCGAATCATGATGATGCTCATGGGTGTATCCTCGTCCACGTAAATTCAATAGCAGCCGCCTCCGATCTTTCGTTAAGCCGAACTAAATTATTCTGGCACCGGTGGAAGCCGGATCTGCCCGCTCCAGTAGGGTCGTGTGGCCATGTTGCCATCATGCGCGCAACGGCATAAGGGCGCAGGAAGAAAGCGCCCAAGAAGATATAAAGAAAATATATTAATGGATAATCGTGTCGCAGGTGAAATTCTGCAGGTCGCGCGGCGAGCAATCGCCGAATTCATGGGCTTTTCGTGGTGCGGTTTTGCGATCGCGTGGCACGTAGTCGAGCTGTTCCCACTGGATGGGCGTACTTGCCGGGGCCTGTGCCGCCGGTGCAGGGGCCGGGGGTTCGGGCTGGCAGGCGCTGGCTAGCAGCCACGCTGGCGCAATGAATAATAGCAGACGCATTGCTTCCTCCTTTTTAGTGATGAGGAGCATTAGTGCAACGGAGAAAAAACGTCGTTGATGCGTGTCAAGTAACGGCGGGACGCAGTTTAAGTACTGCAAGCCCTACCACCGCCGAAAGCAGCGAGCCCGCCATGACGCCCAGTTTCATCTCGGTTTGCAGCAATTCATTGCTGAAGGCGAGCTGACCGATGAACAGGCTCATGGTAAAACCGATCCCGGCAATCAACGAAATGCCGTATATAGTATACCAGCTGGCCCCTTTGGGTGGGGGCGCGAAGCCGGATTTGGCCGCGATATAGGTGACACCAAAGATACCGAGCTGCTTGCCGAAAAATAGCCCCAAGGCAATGCCGAGCGGCAAGGGTTCCAGCAAAATACCGAGTGACAATCCTTCAAAGCTGACCCCGGCGCTCGAGAAGGCGAATAGTGGCAACACGCCGAAAGCGACCAGCGGGTGCAGATCGTGCATCAGGCTTTCGAGCGGCGAATTTTTACCACGGTAATTGCCTTTCAGGGGAATGCACAGTCCGGTGATCATGCCGGCGACGGTGGTATGGATGCCAGCTTTATACAGCAGAAAACCGAGTGCGATGCCCAGCAGCAAGTATTGCGCCACCTGACCGATATTGCGGCGGTTCATGAAGCCCATGGTTAGGGCAACGGCTGCGGCACCGAGCAGGGGCACCATGTCGAGCGAACCGCTATAGAACAGGGCGATAATGAGGATGGCGGCGAGATCGTCGTAAATCGCGATGGCGAGCAGGAACACTTTCGCTGCCGCCGGTACCGAGCGCCCGGCCAGGTTAATAATGCAGATGGCAAACGCGATGTCAGTGGCGGTGGGAATGGCCCAGCCGTTTCCTAATCCGGCCGTATCGTGGGTGATGGCCATATAAATCAATGCCGGAAAAGCAATGCCGCCGACTGCGGCAAAAAGGGGCAGTACGCGCTGACGCGGTTGCGATAGAGCACCGGAGAGCATTTCGTATTTTAGCTCCATCCCGACCAGCAGGAAGAAGATCGGCATGAGCATATCGTGCGAGATATAATGCAGATTGAACTTGGAAATAAGCGGAGTGTGGATGAGGTCGTGATACACATCGTTCAGGGCGGTGTTGGCCAATACAAGCGCGATCAACGCAGTGGTAAGCATTGCGACACCACCGGCCATTTCACTGGCAAAAAACGCCTTCATCCATTTATTCATATGGGCTACCTCCATGCTGCGGTGCGAATGTAGCCGTAAGCAGGCGGCAGGACAAGTATTCTTGGGAGGTTTTCGCGATGCTAGGCAGGCTGTGCGATAATGCGCTTGCCGTGCGGGGCATCCGCCCGACAGAGCGTGACGAACCAATGGGCCATGGCCTCGGGCGCGGGGAGGGTCGTTACATCTTCCGCCGGGAAGGCCTGGGCGCGCATGCGGGTACGCACCACACCGGGATCAAGGATGTTGACGCGGATGTTGGTCGCTTTCACTTCCGCCGCGTAGGTGAGGGTGAGATGCTCCAGCGCCGCTTTACTGGCGGCGTAGGCGCCCCAATAGGCGATGGCGGCTGTCGCTGCGCCGGACGAGACCATGACCACACGGCCCCCATCCGATAAACGCAGCAGCGGGTCGCAGGCGCGGATGAGGCGGTAGTTCGCCAGGGTATTGACGGTAAACACATCCTCGACTTCCGTCGGCGAGGCGTGAGCGATGGGGGAAAGCGAGCCCAGCATCGCGGCGTTGCCGATCAGCATATCGAGCTTGCCGAACCGTTCGTAAAGCTGCGCGCCGAGATTATCGATCATCTCCATTTGCCGCAGGTCGAGCGGGACGAGCGTGGCGCTGCCCCCGGCGCTACGAATCGCGTCGTCGACCTCCTCTAGCCCGCCGACTGTGCGGCCGACCAGCACCACATGCGCACCCTGGGCGGCCAGCTGTTTAGCGGCGGCGGCACCAATGCCGCGCGAGGCGCCGGTCACCAGAGCAACTTTATGATCGAATTCAGCCATGCAGAAACCATACGCAGGTAGGGGTGAAGTGGGAATAAGAAATTCGTTTTCGGGATGTTTAGCCTCGAAAAAATCCGTGCATGCCCATGCGCCATTGCAGCGCTACCACCATCCCCTTGATCGGCTGCAGTAATCCGACCGCCAGCACGACCGTGGCAGGCAACCAGAGACTGACGTAAAGCCAGTAGGGCGGCTCATACAGCAGCTCGACCGTGACGATCAGCGGCACCAGTATATGACCCAGCACCAAAATCAGGAGATAGGCGGGCAGGTCGTCGGCCCGGTGATGGTGGTAGGCTTCCTGGCAGGCGGGGCAGTTGTCGGCCACTTTCAGAAAGCGGCGGAAAAGTTTCCCCGTGCCGCAGCGCGGGCAGCGGCTACGAAATCCGCGCCATAGGGTAGTGGAGTAGGATGGCAGGGCCGCTTGGCTCATGCGACGTCTTTCACGAAGAGATCACGCTGTTTGCCGCCGATGCCGCTGGCCACATCGGTCAGGGCAACGGGGTAGTCGCCACTAAAACAGGCATCGCAGAATTGCGGCAGCTCATTGTTGCGGCGTGCCTCGCCGACGGCGCGGTACATGCCGTCGAGTGAGAGGAAGGCGAGGGAATCGACACCGATGATAGCGGCCATTTCCTCGACCGTATGATTGGCGGCCATTAACTCGCTGCGCTCGGGCGTATCGACCCCATAATAGCAGCTATGGGTGGTGGGCGCGCTGGCGATGCGCATATGCACTTCGGCGGCTCCGGCTTCGCGCACCATGGTAACGATTTTACGCGAGGTGGTGCCACGCACGATCGAATCGTCGACCAGCACGACGCGCTTGCCTTTCAGTGCGGCGATATTGGCGTTATGCTTCAGTTTGACGCCGAGATGGCGGACCTGCTCGGACGGTTCGATAAAGGTGCGGCCGACATAATGGTTGCGGATAATGCCGAGCTCGAACGGCAAGCCGGACTGTTCGGCATAGCCGATAGCAGCGGGCACGCCGGAATCGGGCACCGGCACGATCATGTCGGCGTCGATATGGCTTTCTTTCGCGAGCTCCGCGCCAATGCGTTTGCGCACGGCATAAACGTTGCGGTCGGCGATCATCGAATCGGGCCGCGCGAAATAGACATATTCGAAAATACACAGGCGATGCGGGTGCGGGGCAAAAGGAAACAAGCTGCGCAGGCCGTTGCCGTCGATCACTACCATTTCGCCGGGGGCGATATCGCGTACATATTCCGCGCCGATAATGTCGAGCGCGCAGGTTTCGGACGTAAGAATAAGCGCATCGCCAAGTTTGCCGAGCACTAGCGGGCGCACACCGTGCGGATCGCGCACGCCGATCAGCGTGGTCGGCGACAGCATAACCAGCGAATATGCGCCCTCGACCTGCGTCAGCGCATCGATGATCCGGTCTTCCACCGTGGGGGCGGTGGACAGGGCGACGCGATGCACAATGACTTCGGTGTCGGAGCTGGAATTGAAAATCGCCCCGCGCTGGATCAGTTCACGGCGCAGGGTCATGGCGTTGGTGAGGTTGCCGTTATGGGCCAGCGCAAAACCACCAAACGATAAATCGGCTGAAAAGGGCTGCACGTTGCGCAGCAGGGTTTCACCGGTGGTGGAGTAACGGTTGTGGCCGATGGCCATTTGTCCCGGCAGGCGGTTAATCACATCCGCCGAGTTGAAATTATCGCCCACCAGACCCAGTGCGCGGTGGGCATAAAACTGACCCGCCTGGCACGATACGATGCCTGCCGCTTCCTGCCCGCGATGCTGCAATGCATGCAGGCCGAGGGCTGTATGGGCGGCGGCATCCACCGCGCCGAAAATACCGTAGACGCCGCATTCTTCCCTGAATTTATCGAAGGCCATTATTCGGTCACCTTTTGCATACGCTGCTTTAAATCGTCCAGGGTCGGCCAGTCGACATTCATGTCGGTCGTGCTGTCGTCGATATTATCCTTGGCGTCGTCGACCGCGTCTTCCACCGCATTATCGACGTTTTTGTCGCCTTCGGACACTTCTTTCAGATAATCGGGGGCTACTTCGGCCACCCAGGTCGCGGCACGCTCTACATAGGGCAAGCTGACGGAACCTTCAAACCATTCGGGATGTTGGGATTTGTCGGTGCTGAGGCTGAACAAGAAATAGACCACCGCAATCAGCAACGCGCCGCGCGCCAGACCGAAAATAAGGCCGAGCCCATTATCGAGCACGCCGACATCGGACCCGGTTTTGAGGAATTTAAGCAGCAGCCCGTTGAATATCGAAATGATAATCAGCGCACCCATGAAGGTAAACAGGGCGGCAAAGCCGCTCGCTACCATGGTGCTGCCGACATGGGGTTTGAGCAAGGCAGCGACATGCGGGAAGGCATAGAGGGTAATGATGGTGGCGCCGACCCAGGCGCCGAGCGAGAGGACCTCGCGCACGAAACCGCGAAAGAAGGACAGCAGCGCCGAAAGGCCAAGCACGGCGAATACGATGAGGTCGAGAATGTTGATGGTGGTATGGACCATAAGCGCCGATTTCCCCCGTTTCGTGGCTTTCGCTCAGCTCTGTAGCATAAACTGCACCAACGCGTCCACATGGGCGACGCGTTCGGCAGGCAGAATTTTTTCCTTCATCCCCGCCGGGGTGACGGCATGGGTAAAGCCAAGCGCCGCTGCCTCTTTCAGCCGGGCTTCCATCCGGCTGACGACGCGGATCTCGCCGGTCAGGCCCATCTCGCCAAAACTAATGCGCTGGGCGGGCAGGGGTTTGTCGAGCAGCGCCGACACCAGCGCCAGCGCGGCGGTGACATCGGCGGCGGGTTCGGCGATTTTCAGGCCGCCCGCTACGTTCAGGAATACTTCCTTGTCGGAAAAACGCATGCCCGCGCGGGTTTCCAGCACGGCCAGAATCATGGCGAGGCGTGCCGAATCGAAGCCCACCGTGGCACGGCGCGGGGTCGACATGCTGGAGGGCGACACCAGCGCCTGAATCTCGATCAACAAGGGGCGGGTGCCTTCCATGCCTGCGAACACGGCGGCGCCCGAAACGGGGGCTTCGCGGTCGTGCAGAAACAGGGCCGAGGGATTAGCCACTTCCTGCAGGCCGCGATCGCCCATTTCAAACACGCCGATCTCGTCGGTCGCGCCGAAGCGGTTTTTCACCGCGCGCAGGATACGGAACTGGTGCGAACCTTCGCCCTCGAACGACAGCACGGCGTCGACCATATGCTCGACCACGCGGGGGCCGGCGA
>DITH01000202.1:13792-16289 GCA_002422745.1 Alphaproteobacteria bacterium UBA6189 | reverse complement strand
GGCCTTGGTGGCGCGATCGCGGTAGGTTTTTTGCAGGTTGCGGATGGTAATGGCGGGCTCGGTCATGCCCGCTATATAACATGCGCCGGGGGAATTACTAGGCCTGCCGCACGCCTTTGCCTTGCACGGATTCGTAGTCAGCCAGAAACTTTGTCGCGGCCTGTCCTTTCATCGTCACTCCAAGGGTTACCGTAGGACCCGTTTTCTTTGTCGTAAACGAGAGATCCGACCCGTAATGCTGCGTTAGGATATTTTTTACGAATTCTTCTTTGCCATTGGCGGAGGGGAACCGGCAAAATACCCGGCCATTCACATCTGTCACCGGGGTGGCCGCGAGGCTTAGTTGATGCTTTAACTGATAGGCTGGATCGTTGGCCTCCGCAAACACTCCATCGAGCGACGTAAAGGAATGATCGCTGCCTGCCAAAATCTCACGGAAAACTTCACGCGCCTTACCCTTCAGAAGAACCGGAAATGAATAGCGCTCAATCAGTGCATCATGATGCCCGACGATAAATTTATGCAGGGTGGTGCCGTCTACGTCGATTTCACTCGATGGCGCCTTCAAGGCGAAACTGCAGAAAAGATGCGCATTTGGCTTTGAGATAATCGTTGCGGGTCAAAGGAGAATTCCCCGGTTGTTCGAGCGGCGCATCTGCCGGCGGTGCATCCTTAATCCATGCCGGGGGAATGATAAAATTACACAGCAACCCCTCCGGCTTTTCGCGCAGTGACATCCGCGGGATGCACGAACGTAGATCATCACCGAGCGATTGGATTTGCAAGGCTTCCGGAAGTTCGATGGTCATGACTTACCTTTCCAATCCTTTATCCTGCTGCATCTGTTCGGCCAGCCAGAGCTGGAATTGCTGATGGGCCCCGCCGCGCAAGGTGACTTCCACTTTGCGGCAAGGGGGCGGGGCAGGTGTAACATTTACTTGGTTGGTTTCCACCGCCACGCCAAGCGCTGCTGCAAATTCAACGCGGCAATCATTGGCCTCTTCCGGCGCCCAATCCAGCCAAAGCGTGGTTTCATTTGCGGTATGTTTTTCGCGGTAGCCTTTGCTCAATAATTTCTGCAACTCCTTCACAGCCGGCTGCCGCGTAGGTTGGGTTGGCGCCGCGTTTCCCCTAATGCCAAGCAAATCATAGGGTTTTTGCGGATAAAGGCGGGGTGGGATCTCACGGGTCATCGTCTACCTCATGCGCCACGTTTCGGCACGTGATTAGTTTTGGGTTGTTGTACCCTTTCAGTAAAAGTTGTGGTGCTTTCAGGCTCCATTACTTTCATTATATAATCAATCATCTTATTGACCTTCTCAACCCCCCGCGCGGTAAGTGGGTGCTCGCCCAGTGTCAGCGTCCAGGGGTTTTTTATGTTATCCGTATCGCGCATTCTAACTGCCTTCTCAGGAAAAAATTAAGGTCACTATCGCCGGGTGTGGTTATCGGTTTTTTTCCGCGGGTGATTCGGTTAGTTCGTCGTCTGTGCGCTCAGTCCAGCGGAGCGTGGGATTCACCACGGCGTCGATTTTATGGGCGGGCACGCCTGCCCGCGTCAGTGCCTCCCGGCGAAACCGATCGGCACGGGGACCCTCGATACCCATCGGCACCATGACACGCACCGCACCGGTCAACGGATCGCGCTGGNNCGTTTATGTTTTGCCGCATGGGATGGGGATGGTCGCATCCATAGCTCCTTTGTAGCGTTCTTAGCTAGCGCAGGGCGGATGGGAGAAGGATGACGATTTGATGAATTATTTCTTCTTCTTGTTTTTGAAGGGGTTGTTGCTTTCCTTCAGCACCAGCCGGATCGGTGTGCCGGGCAGCTTGAACCCTTCGCGCAGGCCATGCACCAGGTATTTGAGGTAGGCATCGGGGAATTCGGCCGCCATGTTGCAGAATAAATGGAACGTGGGCGGGCGGGCCTTCACCTGTGTCATGTATTTCACTTTCAGGCGGCGGCCGCGCACCAGTGGCGGCGTATGGTGGGTGATTACCCCTTCGAGCCAGCGGTTAAGCGTCGCCGTGCCGATGCGGGTATTCCACACATCGCGCGCTTTCAGGCAGGCTTCGAGCAGTTCTTCCACCCCGCGCCCTTGCGCCGCCGACATGGGCACCAGCGCCACACCACCGAGCTGCGGCAATTGCTTGTTAAGCAAATAGCGTAATTCTTCGAGCGCCGCTGCGCGCTGGTTGGCGGGGATCAAATCCCATTTATTGATGCCGATCACGCAGGCGCGGCCTTCGCGCTCGACCAGTGCAGCGATGGCCGAATCCTGCTTTTCGAGCGCGGTGGTGGCATCGATCAGGATCACCACGACTTCGGCGTAGGTCATGGCGCGCACTGCGTCACTCACCGCCAGCTTCTCGAGCTTGGCGGTGATGTTGGCGCGCTTGCGCATGCCCGCGGTATCGACGATCTCGACCTCGCCCTCCTGAAACGGAAAGCGCACGGTAATGGCGTCGCGTGTGATGCCCGCTTCCGGGCCGGTGA
>DITH01000202.1:0-13783 GCA_002422745.1 Alphaproteobacteria bacterium UBA6189 | reverse complement strand
ACCAGCGTCGATTTCCCGGCGTTGGGACGGCCCAGGATCACGATGCGCATCAGCCCGCTTTCCGCCGCCTCATGTTCTTCCTCGGCAAGGCGGGCTAGGGCTTCTTCGTCGGTTTCCTCGGCGCTGATGGCGCGTTTTTCACTGCGGCGCTTTTTCTTCGGCGCGGGCGTTTCGGGCCAGTCGAGGCTGGCCATTAACGTGTCATATAAATCGCCGAGCCCTTCTCCGTGTTCGGCCGAAACCAGCGCCAGCTGGTCGAACCCCAGCGCGTACAGATCGCCCAGCGCATGGTGGCCAGCTTTGCCCTCGGCTTTGTTGGCAAGCACGATGACCTTTTTGCCGCTCTGGCGGATTTGCTGCGCGAAGCGCTGGTCTTCGGGGGTGACCCCTGCCCGCGCATCGAGCATGAACAATATGAGATCGGCCTCGGCCATGGCCGCGCGCGATTGCGCCAGCATGCGGGCCTCCAGGCTACCGGCGGCGCGCTCTTCCATGCCCGCCGTATCGACAATGCGAAATTCCAGGTCGCCCAGGTTGCCGTCGGCATAGCGGCGATCGCGCGTCACGCCGGGCTGGTCGTCGACCAGAGCGATTTTTTTGCCGACGAAACGGTTGAATAACGTCGACTTGCCAACATTGGGGCGGCCGAGAATCGCAATGGTGGGTTTTTTCTGCATGGGCGGCTCTTACAGGCCCCACGACCGTTTGGAAAGAAAAACCCGAGCGATCCGCGGCGCACCCGCCGGGACATCGATTAATAATAGCGATGCAGGGTGGCATCCTTGCTGATGAGAAAGAGCGAGCCGCCCGCGGCGATGGGCGGGCTGGCCATCTCGCCATCGAGTTCATAACTGCCGAGCCGTTGCCCGTCCTGCGGGCGGAAGGTCATGAGTTCGCCTTCGCCGCTTACCACCAGCACAGCGTTGCCGGCCAGGATCGGCCCATGCAAGGGGGGTGTGATGTCGCGGCCCACATGATCCAGACGCCCAAGGCTGGTTGCCCAGCGCACCTTGCCCTCGCGCTTGAAAAGGGCGGTGAGTTCGTTGGTGTCGGTGAGCACGAAAATCGCATTGCCTGCCGACCAGGGCGTGGTATGCGCGCCGAGCCGCTGCTGCCAGAGCGGGCGGCCGTTCAGCAGGGCGGAAGCCTGCATATGGCCCGAGGCGCTGGTGACAACCACCACTCCATCTTGCACGATCGGGTCGGCATCGATACCGCTAAACACAGCGCTGGCGCTGGTTTTCACGCCGCTGACCACGGTATCGGTCCATAATACCGACCCGGTTTCGGCGCGGATGGCAAAGACTTCGCCCGAGCTATAGGCCGAGATGACGATCCCCTCGCTGATCACCGGACTGGTGTTGGAGAAATACCCCGCCGATTCGCGAATGCCGCGATGCTCCCAGCGCGGCTCGCCGGTTTCGGCATCAAAGGCCAGCGTCTGGTTATCGGCCGTCAGCACGATGACACGTTTTTCCGCTTCGGCCACGGCGGGGGCACCGCGCACCGGCGCGCCGACGCTGATACGCCATTTGGTTTTGCCGGTGGTCAATTCAATGGCGGCCAGCGCACCATAACCAGTCGTGGCATAGATCACGCCTTCGCCCACAGCGATGCCGCCGCCGAGCACATCGTCGACATCCTCGCTGGTGGCGGCTTTGCTACGCCAGCGCACGTTGGAAATATCGGTCATATCGTGGGCCGATAAAACCCCCGCCGCATCCATCGCGATCACCAGCCCGGCGGCCGCCACCGGCGCTGGCACTTCATTGCGCGAAAAGGCATGGCCTTTGCCGATTTCGGCGCTTTCTTCTTCGTTAATGCCGGTCAGGCCGATATGCGGCGTCAGCATGGCCTCGTTGCGGTTGGCCCAGGTATCGAGCGGCGCCTGGTCAGGAATTTCCACCGGGTAATCTTCCGCGCCCTCAGCCGGTTTCAATTTCGGCTGGGCCATGATCACATCGATTCGCTCACCCTTGGCGCGCTTGATTTTCTTCGGCCCCGCCTCGAGGAAACTAATCACATCGCCACAGGCGGGCAGCATAGCCAACAGGGCGAGAACGAGAAGCGTGCGCCGCATCGGGTTACTCCTGCGCCGGTTCGGTGGCGGGCGGCAGCGTGGCCAACATGTCGGCCGCCTGGCGGCGCACCGCGTCGCTTGCCGCGGCATCGCGCGAAAGACGGGTCAGGGTTGTGCGCGCTTTTTCCACCTCGCCCTGCTGAGTGTAGTGTGCGGCGAGCCATTGGCGGCGTTCGGCGGCCAGTGGCGACTCGCCGGCCTGCAGGCAATCGTTGCGCGCTTCATCGAGCGCCACCAGTCGCAGACAGGCCAGGTCGCGCCAGAGCAAATCGTCGCCCGCCGGGCGGTTGGCCAGAGGCTGCAGCACGGCAATCGCTTCCTCGGTACGGCCCGCTTCTTCCAACGCGCGCGCCTGCCAGAGCTGGGCCAGATCACGCGCTGCTGCGGTGGAGGCTTCTTCCTCGGCAGTTTCGAATCCCTCCACGGCCCGGCCGTAATTGCCGTCCTCGAACGCGGCGTGGGCGCGCAGCATGGCATGCATGGTAACGCCAGCGCGCTGTTCTTCGTAGCGCTGCCAGATCACGCTGCCCGTGGTGGCGATAATGAGCGCCGCCGCCGCCGCGATGAGCGGTTTGCGGTAATAACGCCACAGCGCCATCATCTGATCCTGGCGGATCGCTTCGTCCACCTCGCGTACTAAATTATCCTCGGCCATAGATCCTACCTGTTACTGCGTTTTGTGGCTCGGAAAAACCCATTTTTGTTCAGCTCGCCAGGAGTCGGCGCGCGCAGGAAGGGAGTGTACACTTACGTACATGACCGACCGAGCACGAAGACGACACCGCGAATGAACATAAAAATTGGTTTTTTACTCCCACTCGATGGTGGCGGGGGGCTTACTGGTAATATCGTACAATACCCGGTTGATGCCCTTCACTTCGTTGACGATCCGCACGGCGATGCGGTGCAGAATGTCGGGCGGGAAATGGTACACATCGGCGGTCATGCCATCGGTGGAGGGGACGGCGCGCAGGGCACAGACATATTCGTAGGTGCGCGCATCGCCCATCACGCCGACGGCTTTCACCGGCAGCAGGGCGGCGAAGGCCTGCCAGATCGCGTCGTAGAGCCCGCTATTGCGCAGCTCCTCGATATAGACAGCGTCGGCGCGACGAAGGATTTCGAGCTTCTCGAAGCTCACTTCGCCGGGAATGCGGATGGCCAGGCCCGGCCCGGGGAAGGGGTGGCGGTAGACGAGATCATGGGTCAGCCCCAGTTCGAGCCCGAGTTTGCGCACTTCGTCTTTGAACAGTTCGCGCAGCGGCTCGATCAGCTTCATGCGCATACGGTCGGGAAGCCCGCCGACATTATGGTGCGATTTAATGGTAGCGCTGGGGCCCCCATGGAAGCTGATCGACTCGATGACATCGGGGTAGAGCGTGCCCTGGGCGAGGAAATCGGCATTCTCGAACCGCTGGGCTTCCTGCTCGAACACTTCGATGAAGGTCTCACCGATAATTTTGCGTTTGCGCTCCGGGTCGGCCACCCCGCGCAGCTTCGACAGGAAAAGCTGCGAGGCGTCGACATACGTTAAATCAATGCCGTAATGCTCCTCGAAGCGCTGTTTGACTTCCGTGCCTTCGTTCAGGCGCAGCATGCCGGTATCAACAAAAATACAGTGTAGCTGGTCGCCGATTGCCTCATGCAGCAGCTTGGCGACGACGGAGGAATCCACCCCGCCGGAAACTCCGCAGATCACATGCGCGCTGCCCACCTGCTGGCGCACGCGGGCGATTTCTTCCTGCTTGAAGCCTTTCATGCCCCAATCGCCGCGGCAGCCGCAAATCTCGCGAACGAAATTGGCCAGCAGCGTCGCGCCGTCGGGCGTATGCGCCACTTCCGGGTGGAACTGCACGCCGTAGATACGGCGCACTTCGTCGGCGATGGCGGCAAAGGGCGCGCTTTCGGTTTTCGCGGTGACGCGAAAGCCCGGCGGCAGACGGTTCACTTTATCGCCGTGGCTCATCCAGACCTGGTGCTTCTCGCCGTTTTTCCAAAAACCACCGAACAGCGGGTTGTCGCTGACAATGTCGATATGGGCGCGGCCGAATTCACGGGTATCGCCGGGCTGGACTTCGCCGCCGAGCAAATCGCAGATCAGTTGCTGGCCGTAGCAGATGCCGAGCACCGGCACGCCGAGCGAAAAAATCTCGCGGCCGATTTTCGGCGCGGCGCCCGAATGCACCGAAGCCGGACCGCCGGAGAGAATCACCCCTTTGGCGCCAAACGCGCGGATGTCCTCGAGCGAAGTCGTGTAGGGCCGAATCTCGCTATAAACCCCGGCTTCGCGCACCCGGCGCGCGATCAATTGCGTCACCTGGCTGCCGAAATCGAGGATTAAAATGCGCTCATGCGCGCTCATGGGCGGCTCCGTGGTTTTCGAACGCTCTTCCTAGGACCGACCGCCGATGGCTGCAATCATTTTCTTGCGCAAGCCTCCCGCACGCCGCAAGGCAGAAGAAACTGATGATAGGTGGCGCAAATGGCTTGACGCTCCCCCACCCCTATGCGTAAATCGCCGCGGTCTATCCAGTCTTTTTTTCGAGTGTGTCTTCATGCGTTTTGGGGGGTTAATCGCGGCGATCGTTCTGGCAGCTATTGCTGCGGTGATCGTTCTGCGTATGTCGGCTACGCAAGCACCGCCGCCGGTGCAGCCGGGCGATGCCCCGAGCGTGCGCTCGGCCAGTATTTACGTTGCCGCGCAACCAATCGCCATTGGCACCACCATCAGCGAAGAAATGGTCACCACGCAGCCCTGGCCCGAACATCTGTTGCTCGACGGTTTCATGAAAGCCGATGGGCGTACCACGCCGGTTGGCATGGTGGCGCGGGCTCCGTTTCAAACCCAGGAACCGCTGATCGCCAGCAAAGTCGCTAACGCGCAGGATCCGAACTTTCTGGCGGGCGCACTGCCCAAAGGTATGCGGGTCATCACCATTCAAACCAACGAGATCGAAGGCATTGCCGGATTTATTTTCCCCGGCGACCGGGTTGATATCCTGCTGACGCGTGACGTCACGAAATGGGTGCGTCCGCCGGCCAGCAGTGGCCAGGCCAACGCCATCCAGACCACCGACGCGATCACCGAAACCTTGCTAACCAATGTCACCGTCGTCGCGGTCGACCAACGCTCGACCGCCCAGGGCGCGACCGATAAAAACGGCAACCTCGTCACCCCGCGTTCGGTGTCGCTCATGGTATCGCCGATGGATGCGCAGCGCCTGCGCCTCGGCGTCGCCAAAGGCACCCTCACCCTCGTGCTGCGCTCGCTCGACGACCGTGAAGCGGCCGACCCGCTGATCATTACCGGCATCAGCGATGTGTCGCAGTATCAGGAAGCCGAAGGCCTGACTGGCGGCGGTGCGGGCAGTGTACTGATCATTCGCGGCGTCGATACGGAAGAAGCCCCCGGCCGCGCGCCATTGGCCTCGCCTTCCGGCCAGCAGGCCGTTCCATTCCCCAACGGCGTTGAAGCGCCGGTAGCACGGTGAGCCGCCCTATGACATTCCCGCTTCGCTCCGCTCTGCTCGTTCTGCTTAGCCTGCTGGTTGCCAGCCCGGCACTGGCCGCCGCCTCTTCGGTGTTTTACGTGCCGCTCAACCGCTCGGAGCTGGTCAGCGTCTCGGCCGATATGAGCGAAGTCATTATTACCGACCCGGAAGTGGCCGATGTGTTCGTGCACGGCAACCGCAAAGTTTCGATCATCGGCAAAACCGCCGGGCAAACCACCCTACGTATTTTCGACGGCTCGCATAAGCTGCTGCGCAGCATGGATGTGGTTGTCACCTACGACCTGCCCGCGGTGCGCCGGGCGCTGCGTGAATTCCTGCCGAAAGAGCAAATCGGCGTCAGCATGGTCAATACCCGCATGGCACTGACCGGCACCGTATCGGGTGCGGAAGCGGCCGCCACGGCGATGGAAATTGCCGAAGAATTCGTCCATGGCAAACTCTCGCCCGACATGATGGAAACGCGTAAGAAGCGCGATCTGGCGAGCGAGAATTCGCCCATCATCAACCTGATGAAAATCAGCGCCGGCCAGCAGGTAATGCTGCGCATCCGTATCGGCGAAATCCAGCGCAATACGCTGAAAAATCTCGGCGTCAACCTGACGGCGGCCAATGGCGGCGAGCTCGGCTTCCTCATCGGCACCGGTACCGGCCAGTTCGGCGACCGCTCAGGCGACAGCCCTGCCTTTGCCCCCGGCCAGTTTTTCGGCACCAGCGGTGCTAGCTCGTTCGGCATGGTCGGCGGCAACGCCACCATCGGCAATACCAGCCTCGCCGGCATGATCGACGCGCTCGAGCAGGACGGGCTGCTGAAAG
Source organism: Alphaproteobacteria bacterium UBA6189 (assembly GCA_002422745.1). Taxonomy (GTDB): domain Bacteria; phylum Pseudomonadota; class Alphaproteobacteria; order Rickettsiales; family UBA3002; genus QFOX01. Next base: position 7,378 of record DITH01000202.1, on the reverse strand, counting down.
TGCTGGCCGAGCCGAACCTTACCGCCCTATCGGGCGAGGAAGCGCAATTCCTCGCCGGTGGCGAATTCCCGATTCCCGTGCCGCAGCAGCTTGGCACCACCACCATCGAATATAAGCCATTCGGCGTGGCGCTGAAATTCACGCCCTACGTACTGAGCGAAAACCGCCTGCGCATCCAGGTACAGCCGGAAGTGTCGGAGATCAGCAACGAAAATACCATCCAGACCGACGATGGTTTTACCGCGCCTTCGATCATCACCCGCCGCGCCTCGACCACGGTCGAGCTGGCCCCGGGCGAAAGCTTCATGATCGCCGGGCTGATCCGCGACGGCATGTCGACCCAAATCAACGAACTGCCGGGTGTCGGCGAAATTCCGGTGCTGTCGGCGCTGTTCCGCTCCACCCAGTTCCAGCGTAACGAGACCGAACTGGTGATCGCCGTGACGCCGTATCTGGTCGATCCGGTGCGCGGCTCCGACATCAAAATGCCGACCGACGATTTCCGCCCGGCCAGCTTCACCGAGTCGATTTTCTTCGGCGCGCTGGGTAGCAGCCGCGTCGGCAAGGATCCCAGCCTCGAAGGCCCGTCGGGCTTCATGACCGATTAAGGGGAATATTCATGCATCGTTTTATCCTGCCCCTGCTTGCCCTTAGCGCCCTTGCCGCGTGCAGTGCACCGCCCAACAGCGCCTATTACAACCGCGGCGGGCCGGAAGCCTTGCTCGACGTATCGAGCGAGGTGGTGAATTTGAGCGTCGCCGGACCGAACGAGCTGTCGCAGCTGCAAAGCTGGATCGAACAGGACCAGCCGAGCCGCGCCGAACTTTACTGCCCGACCAGCGAGCCGCGCTGCATCGAAGCGCGCAAGGTACTGGAGCTCAATGGCGTGCCGACCATGGCCGTCCCGTCGATGGATTACGCCGTAGCACTGGTGTATGAGCGCATTCTGGCGCGCGATTGCAACCAGCGTTTCCGCGATGACGGGGCGAATAATTTCAACACGCCGCACGCCGCCCTTGGCTGCTCGATGAGCGCCAATATCGTACAGCACGTGTCGGACAAACAACAGTTCATCAACCCAAATCTGATGGATGTGCCGCCCGCCACCCAGGCGGTGCATGCGCATGAGCGCGCTTATGCGCCACCGGCGATCGAGTCCGGCGGGATTATGGATTCGCTGGTCGAAGGCGCATCGACCAATTAACCGCCGCGCCGTCTGAATGCGAGGTACTATGCGTTTACTATTGATCGTGATTTCCGATGCGACGCGCCAGGAATGGGCGCAATCGGTGGCGGCTGCCTGCGGCGTCGCCGATCCTAAAATTTTCTGGGGTAGCCCGGTCCAGGCGGCCGCTAAACTGGCCGAGCATCAGATCACCCCGTCGCACCTGGTGCTCGATATCGGCGCGCGCGGCAGCGATGTACTCGACGAAATCGACCAGCTGGCCCAGCATTGCGAAGCGGGCACCCGCGTCGTCGCCGTCGGCGATACCAACGATATCCAGCTCTATCGCAGCCTGATCGCCCGCGGGGTGATGGAATACCTGCCGATGCCGGCTGACGCGGCAGAAATCGCCCGCATCCTGACTACCCCGGTGGCCGCAGCACCGCCGCCACCCGTGGCTCCCGTTCCCATTCCGGTCGCGCCTGCCCCGGCACCTGCCGCCCCTTCCAGTGCCGCACGCCATGTTATTACCTTTATGAGCGCCGGTTCGGGCGATGGCGCGTCGACCGCTGCTCTTAACACGGCCTACGCGCTCAGCCAGCAATTCAACGGCGCGACTGTGCTGGTCGATATGGATTACCAGTTCGGCATGGTGGCCAAGCATCTCGACCTGCAAAACCAGTACGGTATCCGCGACCTGTTCGACCATCCCGAACGCGGGGTCGATGCCACCCTGATCAAGCGCATGGTGGCGAGCTACGGCAAGCTCGACGTGATTACCGCCCCGGCCGAATTACGTTATCTGCCCAATGTTACACCGGATGCGATTCGCGGGCTGGTCGACACGCTGAGCCAAAGCTATACCAATGTGATCCTCGACCTGCCGCATGTCTGGCTGCCGTGGATGGAGACCGCCTGCAAAGAATCGACCCAGCTGGTGCTGGTCTCACAGCTCTGGCTCAAATCGGTCAGCCACGCGGCACGTATGATGCGTGTGTTTCGCGACATCAACATCCCGATGGAGCGGATCGTCACCGTCATCAACCGCTCGGGCGCCAAGTTCAAAGAGGCGATCGAACCGAAAGATTTTGAGCGCGTCTGCGGCACCGAGATCGATTTTACCCTGGCCAACGATATCAAAACCATCAGCGCCGCCGAGGCGGCCGCGCGCAGCGTGTTCGAGATGGATGAAAGCCAGCTCGCCCGCGATATCAATCGCCTTGCTCGCGGCCTGGTCGGTTTGACCACCACCAATCACGGCGCAGTCAAAGGCGGTGGCGGGCTGCTCGCCGGGCTGCGCAAAAAACGGGACAGCTAATGTTCGGCAAAAAACCTTCCGATCCTAGCCCGCTGCCAGCCTTCGGCAGTTTGCCGTCGGGGGCGCAATCGTCGCCAATCGGCAGTGCGGCCGCCGCCGCCGTGCCCACCACCACGGCGAAAGCCGCCGCTGGGCCGGTCACCCAGTACCGCGATGCCAAGCTCGAAACCCCCGATTACCGCGAAGCCAAACGCCAATTGATTTCCGAATTGCTCGACCAGCTTGATTTCCAGGCGCTGGAGAGTTACGGCGCGGACATCCGCCGGCGCAAGGTGATGGAAGCCTGCGATAAAGTTCTGCCAAAGGTCAGCATTCCCCTCACCGCCTTGCAAATCACGCTGGTAAAAACCCAGGCGCTCGACGAGATTCTTGGCTTCGGCCCGATCGAGCCGCTACTGGCCGACCCGGATGTGAACGACATCATGATCAACACCGCCAAGCGGGTGTTTATCGAGCGCGCCGGCAAAATCGAGCTAACCGATATCCAGTTCAATAACGAGCAGCATTTGACCGGCGTGGTGCAGCGTATTGTCAGCCGTGTCGGCCGCCGCATCGATGAAGCCAACCCGATGGTCGATGCGCGCATGCCCGACGGCTCGCGCTTCAACGCGATTATTCCGCCGCTGGCGCTCGATGGCTGCCTGGTCTCGATCCGGAAATTCAAAAAGCAGAAATTACGGCTGGTCGATTATATCGATTACGACTCGATGAGCCCGGCCATGGTGCGGTTTCTCGAAGTGGCCGCCGCCATTCGCCTCAATATCGTGATCTCCGGCGGCACCGGCTCGGGTAAAACCACGCTGCTCAACGCGCTCAGCGGGCATATCGAGGTGAGCGAACGGATCGTGACGATCGAGGACGCGGCCGAATTGCAGCTACACCAGCCCCATGTATTGCGGCTCGAGACCCGCCCCGCCTCCACCGAGGGCAAGGGCGAGGTGACCCAGCGCGCGCTGGTACGCAATGCACTGCGCATGCGGCCGGATCGCATTATCCTCGGCGAGATGCGTGGCGAGGAAGTGATCGACGTGCTATCGGCCATGAATACCGGGCATGACGGCTCGATGGCGACCATCCACGCCAACGCCCCGCGCGATTGTTTAAGCCGCATCGAAAACCTTGTTGCCATGTCGAGCGTGCAGGTGCAGACCGCGTCGCTACGCTACCAGATATCGAGCGCCATTCAGCTGATCGTGCAGATCCAACGCATGCGCGACGGCAAGCGCCGCATCACACAAATCGAGGAAATCACCGGCTTCGACGGCAACCAGATCACGACGCAAACGCTGTTTGCCTATCAGGTGCATGGCATCACCGCCGATGGGGTGCTGAATGGGGAGTTTGTGCCACATCACCCCCCCTCCTCCCTGCTGACCCGCGCGCAATATTTCGGCCTCGAGGCGGAGATGCTTGCATGTTTCGCCCCCGCTGCGTAGCCTAAGCCCATGGGCGTATTATTGGCAGCACTGGGCGTGGGCATACTGAGCTATATCGGCTTTGTGATGCTGTTTCCGAAAGCCGTGCCGGAAGATACGCAGGATTATACCCGCCAGGCGCTCGACCGCATTTACCAGGAAAACCGCGCCGACGAGGCCGCGCAGGCCACTATCATGCGCGATTCGCTGCGCGAGGAGAAACCGCTCATCCGTGCCCTGTTCGGTGCGCCGTTCATGCACCCCATCTATGAGGCAGCGCTGCAGGCCGGTTACAGCAACAGCCTGATGACCCTGGTGTGGTTGATGCTTGGCATCGGCGCCAGCAGCCTCGTACTGTTCACCTTGCTCGGCGTTGGCTGGTACGCGGTGCTGTTCGCCCTGCTGCTGGCCTATTACGCGCCCTACCGCCATTGCATGAAACGCATTACCGACCGTAACCGCCAGTTTCTCGATCAATTTCCCGATGCGCTCGACATGATCGTGCGCTCGGTGCGCTCGGGTTTTCCGCTGCCCGTCGCACTGCAAATGCTGGCCGAGAATGCCGAGAATCCGGTGAAGGAAGAATTCCGCCAGGTGGTCGACGAAATCAGCCTGGGCCGTTCGCTGCCGCAAGCGCTCGGTCGTTTGAGCGTGCGCATTAACCAGCCCGATATCAAATTTTTCGTGGTGGTGCTCTCGGTGCAGCAGGAAACCGGCGGCAATCTGGCCGAAATCATTGGCAATTTGTCGAGCATCATCCGCAAGCGCAAACAGCTGCGCCATAAAATCCGCGCCATGACCTCGGAAGGGCGCGCCACGGCCTGGGTCCTCGGGCTGCTGCCGGTCTTCGTATTCGTGGCGCTGTACTTCCTGCAGCCGAGCTACCTCGAAGCCTTCTGGACGGATTCGCTTGGCATGACCCTGTTCGGGGTGGCGGTACTGCTGGTCGCGTTGTGTATCTTCGTGGTGAGACAGATGGTGCAGGTCGAGATATGAACCTTCTGTTTGCAGGGCTGATCGGCATTATCGTGTTTTGCGGCTATTTGCTGGTCGATACCTACATGACCGAGAAAAAACGCCGCCATGCGCTGGCCGCGCGCCTGTCACCCGACGGCAGCAATCGCCCGGCGGAGGAGGAATCGCTCTTCGCCCTCGACCGCGAGCCGAGCGGCCGCGCTAACGCCATGGCCGGCCTGCTGCGCGCCATGGGCGTCAATATCGAGGAGGCACTACGCCAGCTCGAACCACGGTTCGCGCGGGCCGGCATCGCGCATGCCGACGCGCCGATTTACTACCTGTTCTTCCAGCGTATTGTGGCGATCGGCCTGGTCATGCTGGCGCTGGTATTCCTGCTTTCCGGCGGCGAAGGTATGCACCGTGTGTTCAGCCTGTTTGTTGGCGGGTTACTTCTGGTGGGTGGGCTGTTCGGCCCCTATCTGTGGCTGGAAAATAAAATCGAGCACCGCAAACAGGCCCTGACCCGCGCCTTTCCCGATACGCTCGATCTGCTGCTGATCTGCGTTGAATCCGGCCTGGCGCTCGATGCGGCACTCAACCGCGTCTGTGCCGAACTCGGCCGCGCCTACCCGGAGATGACCGAAGAACTCAACCGTGCCCGGCTCGAGCTGGCGCTGATCAACGATCGCACGCGCGCCCTGCTCAATCTCGGCGAGCGCACCGGCATGGTGCAGTTCCGCTCGCTGGTGGCGGCGCTTATTCAATCCGAAAAATTCGGCACCTCGCTCACCGACACGATGCGCGTGCTGAGCGAGGATTTCCGCCTCGCCCGCTTAACGGACGCCGAAACCAAGGCCGCCCGCCTGCCGGTGCTGCTCACCATTCCGCTGATTTTTCTGCTGATGCCAGCCTTCCTGCTGATCGTGCTCGGCCCCGCCATCGTGCGTTTCGTCAATGACGGCGCGGCGGTCACGGGTGGGTAATCAGTAAAAGCTACGCGGAAAATATAAGGCGCACTGGGTAGTGGAAACAGTCAGGTTGTACGGTGCGTTATAATCGATAAAACTACTGGCAGCGGCACAGGCATTATTCCAGTACCGGGCGATGACCTTGCCGCGGCCTGGCAATCCATCATCATATTTCGTATCGAAATTCCAGGCTTCTTCGGGTCTAATTACTGCATTCACGCCCGCCCCGGTTGTTGTCTCTGCTCCAAAATGAAGGCTGTTTGAGTAGTCAAATGCAAAGGAAAAACTATTCCCCGCGAAATTTGGAGTATGTTCGGCAGACCATCCAGCCTTTCCTAATTTCGATGCTGGGGTATTGGTGCCAAATTGCGCGTGATTTGTTCCTGCGCCCGCTACCCCGGAATAGGTACCCTCAATCAGCCCGGCCAATGCAAGATGCTGCCACAACCGCATGGTTTCGCCACTGGCTCCGGCAGTCGATGCGTTCAACACTCCATCGCCATTACCATTACACGTACCGGGATTTCCATCCGCGGTCGCTCCACTGGCACAGGCGCCCGTCCCGGTGGCCTGATCACCCCACACGCGCGTGGCTTGTGAGAAATCGCCCGGAATGGCGAAATATTTATCTTTGAAGGCGTAGGCGGCGGTTTTATAGCGCTGGTATTCCGTACCCACGGCACGCAACTCGCTCGCCCGAATCAGGCTGCGCCCGGCGAGAACACCGCCCGTCAGCAATCCAAGAATCACCAGCACGATCGCTAATTCCACTAAACTGAAGCCGCGCCGCATCAGAAAAGCTGCCGGAAATAGAGTAAACACGAAACCGCGCTATCGTTGAGCCGGTAACTGGTATCGTAATCATCACTGGCGCTACTACCATCGTTCGCACGCGCACAGATATTATTCCAATTGCGCGCAATCACTTTGCCGCGCGCCGGCACCCCATCATCCAGCTTCGTGTCGATATTCCACGCCTCCTCTGGAGTGAATACGCGCGCGACGGGAGAATTATTACTCGTCGCTCTGCCAACTAACAAATGATTTCCATAATCCAACATATAAACCGAGGGATCGCTGGCGGTTAGGTTCAAATAACCCGCATACCAAACCGCTTGTGGAAATTTGGATGCCGGAATGTTGGTGCCACCAATGCCCTCGTTCAATGTCGCGCCGCTAAAACCTGTATAGTTCCCTTCGATGAGTCCGGCGAGGGCAAGCTGCCGCCAGAATTGGAATCGCTCGCCCGAGCCGCCGATCACATTGCCCATTTCAATGGTGCCGCCGCCATTACCATCGCACGCACCTGCGGCACTAACCGCCGCCGCGCTGGTGGTTACGCAGTCTGCATTGCTGGTTTGCCTGCCCCACACCCGCGTGGCTTGTGAGAAATCGCCCGGGATGGCGAAGTATTTATCTTTGAAGGCATAGGCGGCGGTTTTATAGCGCTGATATTCCGTACCCACCGCACGCAACTCGCTCGCCCGAATCAGGCTGCGCCCGGCGAGAATACCGCCCGTCAGCAGGCCGAGAATCACCAGCACGATCGCTAATT
>DITH01000097.1 GCA_002422745.1 Alphaproteobacteria bacterium UBA6189 | reverse complement strand
CTATCCGTTTCTGCTGATCGACAAGATCGTCAATATCGTCGATGCGGAATCGGTGGTTGGTATTAAAAACGTCACCAGCAATGAGCCCCATTTCCCCGGTCACTTTCCCGGCCATCCGGTAATGCCGGGGGTGCTGATCGTTGAGGCCATGGCCCAGGCTTCCGGCGCACTGGTAGTCCATACGCTGGGCGAATCGGCACGCGGCAAAGTGGTCTATTTCATGTCGATCGAAGAAGCAAAATTCAGAAAGCCCGTCGTGCCCGGCGACGTGCTGCGTCTGCATTGCACGGTCGAGCGTGGCCGCGGCAATATCTGGAAATTCAAGGGTATCGGGATGGTGGACGACACCAAGGTCGCCGAAGCGATCTATACCGCCATGATTATGGACGAAAAGGCGGTATAGTGAGCACCTACCTGCATCCCAGCGCTATCATCGCCGAAAGCGCCAACATCGCCGCCAGCGCTAAAGTCGGCCCCTATTGCGTCATCGGACCGCATGTAGTGCTGGGCGACGACGTCGTCCTGCACAGCCATGTCGCCATCGACGGCCATACCGAAATCGGTGCGGGCACCCATATTTTTCCCTTTGCCTCCATCGGCCATCCGCCACAGGATAAAAAATACGCCGGTGAACCAACCCGGCTGGTGATCGGCAAAAACAATACCATTCGCGAACATGTAACGATGAACCCTGGCACGGTTGGGGGTGGTGGCCTTACCAAGATCGGCGACAATAACCTGTTCATGGCCGGCGCGCATATCGCGCATGATTGCATGGTCGGCAACCATTGTATTCTGGCCAATAATGCCGCAGTAGCAGGACATGTGACCATCGGCGATTTTGTTATTATCGGCGGCATGTCGGCTATTCACCAGTTCGTGCGTATCGGCACGCATGCATTTATCGGCGGTATGTCGGCGGTCGAAAAAGATGTGATTCCTTATGGCACTGCCAAGGGCGAACGTGCGTCACTCGATGGGCTGAATCTTGTCGGGCTCAAACGCCGTAATTTCGAGCGCGAAAGCATCCATGCCCTGCGGCATGCTTTCAAAGAATTATTCCAATCGCGCAACGGCACGCTAAACGATCGTGCCACGGCGTTGAAAGCGAAATATCCGCAGGCAGAAGCCCAAACCCTGATCGATTTCGTGCTGGCCGAGACAGACCGCGCCTTCTGCACGCCACGCAGCAAACATTCCGCGACCGACGAATGAACGCCACCGCACAGGTCCAGATCAACCTAGCCCCGCTAGGCATTATTGCCGGCTCCGGCAGCCTGCCGCGTATGATGATGAAAGCCTGCCACCAGCAGCAGCGACCATTTTTTGTCATTGCGCTGGAAGGCGCGGCCGATGCGGAAACCATCGAAGCGGCGGGCGATACGGTACAATGGGTGCGCCTCGGTGCGATCGGAAAAATGATCGAGCTTCTGCGTGAAAACCGTGCCGAGGAAATCGTACTGGCGGGCAAGGTCGCCCGTCCCAAAATCAGCGCCCTGCGGCCCGACCTTAAAGGCGCCAGGCTACTCGCCCGAGTGGGCACCCAATTGGTCACCGGCGACAATGACTTGGTGAACAATATTATCCAGTTCGTTGAGGAAGAAGGGTTCCGCGTCATTGGCGCCGACCAGGTGATGAATGAACTCGTCGCGCCCGAAGGGCTGATCGGCAGCATTTACCCCGACAAACGCGCCCAGGCCGATATTGAATTCGGTGCCCGCATCGCCCGCGAGATTGGTGCGCTCGATATTGGCCAGGCAGTGGTGGTACAAAACCACACCGTGCTCGGCGTCGAAGCGGTCGAGGGCACCGACCAATTGATTGAACGCTGCGCGCACTTAAAGCTTGAGGAACGCGGCGGTGTACTGGTGAAAGTCAAAAAGCCGCAACAGGATGCACGGGTCGACCTGCCGACCATCGGCGTGGCAACCATCGAGCGGCTGGCCGCTTCAGGCCTCGCCGGTTTGGCGGTTGAGGCGGGTGCAACGCTCATCCTCGACCGACGTGAACTGGCTCGCCGGGCCGACCAGCTCGGTGTTTTCATTATCGGCTTTTCGATTCTGGAATAACCCCTCGTTTAGGCCGCGAGGCTAATACCTCGCCTCTCTAATTTTGCTGTGCATAGTGGATGAATGACGTAAAGAGAAGCCATGGCTTTAACGATCGCAGTCATTGCAGGCGAAACCTCGGGCGACCAGCTCGGCGGCTGGCTTATGGCGGCCTTGAAGCGCCAACAGCCGACCATTGAATTTATTGGCCTTGGCGGCCCGCGCATGCAGGAACAAGGCTTAAAAAGCCTGTTCGACATGCAGGAGATCGCCCTGATGGGCATGGCGGAAGTCATCCCGCATTATGTCAGCATCAAGCGGCGTATCCGTGAAATGGTCGCTTATCTGGAAGCCGAAAAGCCCGACATCGTCGTAACGGTCGATTCACGTGGCTTTACCTACCGCGTCGTCGCCGCGCTGAGAAAACGCGGCAGGCATCGCCCCACATTTTACCATTACGTGGCCCCCAGCGTGTGGGTGTACCGGCCCGGGCGCGTCCACACGGCGGCTAAATTATTCGACGCGCTGTTTTGCCTACTACCGTTCGAGCCGCCATATTTCGAACCGGTTGGCCTGCCGGCACATTTCATCGGGCATGAGGTTGCCTGGTACTGGCGCGACAAAGGCGATGGGGCTGCGTTTCGACTGCGCCATAACATAGCACCTGAAACGCCATTACTCGCCCTTTTCCCCGGCAGCCGCCGCAGCGAGCTGAAAAAACTTCTGCCCACCTTGCGTGAAGCCATAATGCAGCTAAAACAATCCCTGCCGTCGCTGGAATTATTGGTCATGGTGCCACCGCATTTGCAGCCACGCCTGCGTGACGCGCTTTTTGAATGGAATATCACCGCCCATCTCGTGTCCAATACGGAGGAGAAGAAAGATGTGTTCGCGTCGGCCACGGCAGCGTTGGCAAAATCCGGCACCATCGCGCTTGAATGCGCGCTGGCCGGCCTGCCGAGTGTTACCACCTACAAGGTGAACCCACTCACCGCAGCGATCTTGCGCCGCATCGTAAAAACGCCGTTTTTTAACCTCGCTAACATTCTTAGCAGGCGCATGGTTATTCCTGAACTGATACAGGAAAACGCCACGCCGGAAAATATCTGCAATGCCCTGCTGCCACTACTAACCGGTGGCGAAGCGCGTGACGCGCAGCTCGAGGCGCTTCGCGATCTCGCTACCCAGCTCGGCGCGGCGGACGACCAATCGCCCAGCGACAAAGCCGCAACCATTATTCTGCGCGACGTAAAAGCGACCGCATAACATCATCGCCACGGTTTATATTACCCGCAGCAAAGCCATCGCGCTGTCATACTCAAACAGGCTCAGCAGCAACTGCAATGCCTGACCGCGCTGGCTGCTGAGGGATGGATCCTGGTGCAACACCAGTTTCGCATCGTCATGCGCAACCCGTATCAACGGCAAATGCACCGACAAATCCGCCAGCACATAATCCGGCAAGCCGGTTTGCCGCGTACCCAGCATATCGCCCTCGCCGCGCAAACGTAAATCCTCCTCGGCGATCACGAACCCGTCATTCGTCTGGCGCAGGATATTCAACCGATCTTTCGCGGTTTGCGACAGCCGATTATGGTAGAGAAGAATGCAACGCGAGGGATTGCTTCCTCTTCCAACACGCCCACGTAGCTGGTGAAGCTGCGCGAGGCCAAACCGCTCCGCATGCTCGATGACCATTACAGTGGCTTGTGGCACATCCACCCCCACCTCGACCACCGTGGTGGCGACCAGAAGCTGTAGCTCGCCATGGGCGAAATCCTGCATCACGCGCTCGCGCTCGGCCAGTTTCATGCGGCCGTGCACCAGCCCCACTTTGCCGGGAAAATGCGTCACGAGCAGCCGGTAACGCTCTTCCGCTGCAGCGAGATCCTGCGTGGTTTCGTCGGGCTGGTCGACTCGCTCGATCAGCGGACATACCCAGTAAGCTTTTTCACCCGCCGCCAGCACCCGGCCGATACCGTCGATCACCTCGCTCATCCGTGATTCGGGCACCGCGCGCGTGTCGATTTCCTGCCGCCCCGGTGGTCGTTCGGTCAACGACGACACATCCATATCGCCATACATAGTCATCGAAAGGCTGCGCGGAATGGGCGTCGCGGTCATTTGCAATAAATGCGGGGCGTTACCTTTACCCGTCAACCGCATGCGCTGCCCCACCCCGAACCGGTGCTGCTCGTCGACCACCACCAGCGCCAGATCGGAAAACTGCACCTGCTCCTGAAACAGCGCATGCGTGCCCACCACCAGAGGAATCGCGCCGCTCGCCAGCGCCGTCTTCACCGAGTCCTGCTCGGGTTTTTTCATTTTTCCCGATAACAGCGCGAGCGGAATATGCAACGCATCAGTATACCGTTTGAGGGTGGCATAATGTTGGCGGGCCAACAGGTCGGTCGGCGCCATCAGACAGGCCTGCTTACCGCTGGCCACGGCTTGCACCATCAATGCCAGTGCGAGGATAGTCTTACCGCTGCCCACATCACCTTGCAGCAGCCGCACCATACGCTGGCCCGAGGCCATTTCCTGCATCAGTTCCTGTAGAATCGTCACCTGCCCGGCGGTAAGCTGGAACGGCAAAGTATCGAGCAACTCACGGTGCCGTGACACATCGAACGCAATGGCCGGGGCACGCTGGCGTTGCTGGCTGCGCCGTACCAGCGCCAACGCCAGCTGGTTGGCAAGCAACTCATCGTACGCCAAGCGGCTGCGTGGTGCCGATCCAGCCTCCAACACCGCCGCATCTTGCGGCGCATGTAACTGCGCCAGTGCGGTGTGGAACCCGGGCCAACCTTGCTGGGCCAGCCAGGCCGCATCCTGCCATTCTGGCAGCGGCGTCACCTGGCGCAACGCCTGCGCGCTGAGCTTTGCCAATAATTTCTGGCTCACTTGCGCGGTAAGGCCATAGGAAGGTGCCAGCTTCAGCACTTCGGCGGCCTTTTCCACCGGCGCCATCACATCGGGATGGGCGATCGTGGCCACCCCGTCATACATATCCACCTGACCGCAGATAAGACGCCGCGCGCCCACTGGCAATTGGCGGATCAGATAATCGTTCTTGGCATGAAAAAAAGTGAGCATCACTACACCGGTTTCGTCCTGCGCGGCGACTTTATAAGGCAAGCGGCGTTTAATACGCGGCGGCGGCGCGTGCTCGGTAATCATCACTTCGATGGTCGCGTATTGCCCTTTTTCGAGCTGGGCGACGGGGGTGACCCGCGTGCGGTCGATCACCCCACCGGGTAAATGAAACAGCAGGTCGCGCAACACCGGCGCGGCGCGGCCCGCCTCTTCCTCCACCGGTTTCACACTCGGCAACAACCGGGCCAGCGCCTGCCCCATCGCCGGGCCGACGCCAGTGAGGCGGTTGACCGGCGTAAACCAGGAAAACAGCGCCGACGGGCGCAGCATAGCATCAGGGGAATCAGTGGCCACGTTCAATCAGCGCGTTACGGCTATCGGCATCGAGCTCGGCTACTGCTGCCTCGCAGCGCATAAGCAGTTGCTCGCTTTCCTCCGGCTTCAGCATATCGAACGCAATGCTAACCGTGTTCGAGAAGTCGGACTTACCGCCAAACTCGATGGTATGGGTGCGGATATTCCAGCGCAGCCGGTTAAGCACCACCCGCACCGATTCACGGCTGATATCGATTAGCAGCAGGCCCAGCCGGTCTTCACTTAGCGCATAAATGGTATCTTCGCCCCGGAAGGTGCTGCGGCAGCAATTACCAACATGCTGTAACAGGTATTGCACCCCCGTTAAGCCATAGCGCGCCAGGCTTTTCTGGTAACGATCGAGCCGTAATACGGCAAACGACGCCTGCATACCACTTTCGGCCAGATAATGGCCGACGGAGCGTAAATGCGCCTCGGCAGTAGCGCGGTTGGGCAGCCCCGTTGCTGGGTCGATTTGTGTATGGCCTTCAAGGCTGGTCTTAATGAATTGGCGCCATTGGTCGCGGGCGCGCCCTTCGCGCTCATTGGGTAAAATCAGCTGGAACCTGGCGTTGCGGTCTTCCGCCATCATCCGGTGAATGGTGGTTGGCACCGCCAGTTCCTGACCGGATCGGGTGCGCAACCGCAATTCGCGCTGGCGGGCCAGAATGTCGGCCATATCCGGGGCCCCGTCGTCGTACTCAAGGTCTTCCTCGATCACTTCGGCCGTGCGCGGACCCAGAATGACTTCCAGCTTGCGACCTTTCAGATCATCCTCGGGGTAGCCCAGCTGGGCCTGCGCCACCTCGTTCACCGACAGGATGGTCAACGCCCGCGCGGCATTATCCTGCACGACGACGAGGTATCCGTCGCCCTTGCGGCCTTCAACCAATGCTGCGGAAACCGTTTCTGGCACTTGCACTATCCTTTTGCACCACTATGTTTGCCGCCAGCAACGGAGAGTCAAGCCTATGGTGGCGCCTATTACCGCAAATCCCCCTTTGCCGCGCGAGTTGTGGCTTAAACGCCTGCATTACCGCAGCTGGCATCGTGGTTGTAAGGAGACCGACCTGGTGCTCGGCCATTACTGCACCGCGCGGCTTGAGCTGATGAACGACGAGGAATTGGGCCGTTACGAAGCGTTTCTGGATGAGGACGACGCCGATATCTGGAACTGGCTGACCGATAAAACCGCCTGCCCGAACCCCACCTACGCCGCATTGCTTGCTGAGCTGAAAGCATTGCAACTTCAGCCGTAATGACGGGCATTCGCAGCATATTACGCACCGTAAAGCCGAACACGATCCTGGCACAGGTAGCTTTCCCCGCTCAGGCGGAAGCACTTGTGCGCCTGGTGCAGACTCATCACCAGCCGGTGGTGCATCTGGTGCCGCAGGATAAGGACCTCGCCACCCTTGCTACGTTATGCCGGTTTATCGCCCCCGAGCTTGAAGTACTGACCTTTCCCGCATGGGATATCTTGCCCTACGATCGCGTATCGCCCTNNCGCCCGCCGCCACTTTACAGTCGCACCGCCTGGCCGTATTGAGCCGCCTGGCCGAACTATCCGCCCAACTCGAAAAAGATAAACCGTATATCCTGCTGGCCACGCTCAATGCCGCCAGCCAGAAATTATTGCCGCGGCAGCTACTACGCGAGGCCGCTTTCACTATCCGTCCTGGCGGTAAGCTCGACCACACGGCGTTAATGCGGTTTCTGTCCGATTACGGTTACCACCGCGCCAGCAAGGTAATGGAGGCCGGCGAATATGCCGTACGCGGCTCGCTGATCGATATTTTCCCGGCCGGCGCGGAAGAAGGTGTCCGCATCGATTTATTCGGCGACGAGGTGGAATCGCTTAAACATTTCGACCCCCTCACCCAGCTCAGCGGTGAAAGCGCAGCTGAGCTAAGCTTGCTGCCCGTAAGCGAAGTCGTGCTGAACGAGGATACCATCGCGCGTTTCCGCCAGAATTACCTGGAGCGGTTCGGCGCTGTTACCAAGGAAGACCCGCTCTATGAAGCAATTTCCGCTGGTCGGGCCAGTCCCGGCATGGAACATTGGCTGCCCTTGTTTTACGAACAGCTCGATACACTGGCCGACTACACGCGCGGCAGCATGTTCAGCCTCGATTACCGTGTGCCGGCCCTGCATGCCCAGCGAAGCGACGCGATTGCCGATTATTACGACGCGCGAAAGCGCTTTCAGTCGAAAGACGCCGCCCCCTATCACCCGGTCGCGCCAGAGCAGTTATTTCTAACCCATGGCGAGCTGCTCGACCGCTTTGCGCAGCGGGTGCATCTCATCCTCACCCCGTTCGCTATCGAAGCGGCCCCAGGCGACACGCAGGTACTCAGCCTGCAGCTGAAATCAAGCCCGCAGCTATACACGCGCCGCCATGCCGAGCAAACCAACCCGGCCGACATCGCCGCTGAATTTATTGCCAACCACCCCAAACCCTTGGTGATCGCCGCCAATTCCGCCGGCAGTGCCGACCGGATGCGAAAAATGCTGCATGTGGCGCAAGCGGGCGAAGCGCCCGATCTGGCCAGCGGGCTGAGCCATCGTATCTCCTTTGCCGTATTGCCGCTCGAAACAGGTTTTGAAACCCCCGATTACCTGCTGATTACCGAGCAGGATTTGTTCGGCGAACGGATCATCCGCACCGCGAAGAAGAAAAAGAAATCGGAAGCGTTTCTGGCCGAGGCCGCCAGCTTTAGCGAAGGCGAAGCCATCGTTCACCGCGAACATGGTATCGGGCGTTATGAAGGGCTCGTCGCCGTCGAGGTGGCGGGCGGCAAGCATGATTGCCTGAAGCTGATTTACGAGGGTGGCGACAAGCTGTTCCTGCCGGTGGAGAATATCGACCTGGTCAGCCGTTTCGGCAGTAGCGACGAGCAGCCCGCACTCGATAAGCTCGGCGGCGTCGCCTGGCAAAAACGTAAAGCCGCGCTGAAAAAGCGCCTGAAAATGGCTGCCGAAGCGTTGCTGAAAGTCGCCGCGGAGCGCGCCGCAAAAACCGCGCCCAGCTTTAACCCCGAGGCGGGACTTTACGACGAATTTATCGCCCGCTTCCCCTACACGGAAACCGACGACCAGCTCCAGGCGATCGAGGATGTACGCACCGATCTGGCCTCCGGCCGCGCGATGGACCGGCTGATCTGCGGCGATGTGGGTTTCGGCAAAACCGAAGTCGCCATGCGTGCCGCCTTCATGGCCGCAGCCTCGGGGGCACAGGTGGCGGTGATTACCCCAACGACCCTGCTCGCCCGCCAGCATTATCATAATTTCATGGCGCGTTTTGAAGGACTACCCTTCACCATTCGCATGTTGTCGCGCCTTACCCCGGCGAAAGACGCCAAGGAAACCAAAGCGCAGCTCGCCGAAGGTAAAGTCGATATCGTGATCGGCACCCATGCGCTGCTTGGCGCGGGCGTCCAGTTCAAGCAGCTGGGGTTATTGATTGTCGATGAAGAACAGCATTTCGGCGTGGCGCAGAAAGAAAAACTCAAAAGCCTGAAAAGCGACATCCACGTGCTTACCCTGTCGGCGACGCCGATTCCGCGCACGCTGCAAATGGCGCTTTCCGGCGTGCGCGAACTTTCGCTGATTACCACTCCGCCGATCGACCGGCTGGCGGTGCNNTCCGCGAAGCGTTGCTGCGCGAGCACCATCGTGGCGGCAAAAGCTTTTATGTCACCCCGCGGGTCAAATACATGGCGGAGCTGGAAGCAAAACTTCGCGAACTGGTACCGGAAATCAAAATTGCCACCGCCCATGGGCAAATGGCGCCCGGCGCGCTCGATAAAATCATGAACGCATTTTACGACGGCAAATACGATGTGCTGCTTTCCACCACCATCATCGAATCCGGCATCGATATTCCCACCGCCAACACCATGATTATCGACCGCAGCCATTTGTTCGGCCTGTCACAGCTCTATCAGCTGCGCGGGCGCGTCGGCCGGTCAAAAACCCGCGCCTACGCCTATTTCACCCTGCCCCACCACCGCCTGCTATCGAAGAATGCTGAGCGTCGGTTGGAAGTAATGCAGCAGCTCGACAGCCTCGGTGCCGGGTTCCAGCTGGCCAGCCACGATATGGATATTCGCGGCTTCGGCAATTTGTTGGGCGAGGAACAATCGGGCCATATCAAAGAGGTGGGGATCGAGCTGTATCAGAGTATGCTGGAAGAAGCGGTGGCCGAACTGCGCCGTAAACGCATCCCCGGCGCACGCCACGATACCGACGAACCGCTCGATGATTGGTCACCGCAGATCAATCTGGGCACGTCGGTATTTATTCCGGAAAGCTATATCGAGGATTTAAGCCTGCGGCTCAGCCTCTACCGCCGTGCCGCCGCGTTGAAAGACGAGGCAGCGCTAGAAAGTTTTGCCGCTGAGCTGGTCGACCGGTTTGGGCCACTAGCACCCGAGGTCGAGCACTTCCTCAGCACCATTCGGGTCAAAATTATTTGCAAGCAGGGCTGTATCGCGCGGCTCGATGCCGGGCCAAAAGGCATCGTGCTGGCCTTCCGCCACAATAAATTCCCGGCACCCGAGGCGTTACTTGCTCACATGACTCGCCAGGGCAGCCGCATGAAGCTGCGCGCCGACCAAACCCTGTTCATCGCCCAGGAATTGCCCGATGAAACCGCGCGGCTCGAAGGCGCTGCTACCATTGCCCGCGAAATCGCCGGGCTGATTCCCGCCCCCGAAGAAGCTGCATAAAATCATACCCGCACGGGTATAATTCGGGCCGATTGTCATGAAACAGTCATAGTTCTGCGTTAGCGAGAGTCCATCCTCGCAAAACCATGGAGCATATCATGACGTTCGACCCATCGCATTTAACCCCCGCCGTCAATGACCAGGTGTCAGAAGTTGCCAAAGCATTCACCGAGCTTAAGACGAACGTGCAATATGGCGGTGGCTACACCCTCACCTATGTCGTGACCAAAGGCTGCGGTGAAAATGGCATCCATAACTATGCCAATCTCGCAAAGGCGGATGCTATTCCCGGCGTGCGCCTGCAATACTGGAAAGGCGATTACAGCAACGAACGCGGCAAAGGTGCGCCGATCGGTCAAATTTCCAATGGCAACCCTACTGGCCCCTACGGTTTACAGGTGTGGAGTACGGAAGTGGTGCTGGCTAGCCCGAATGGCCAGACGATGCAGCTAAACTCCAATGATCCGAATTTCGTGAACACCGTGCGCCAGCTTGTTGGCGGGCAATTGCAAGCTCCCCAACGCAGTCGATTTTAAGTTATTCGGGAATGGCGCACACACCCACGCATGAGAATCATACGGCGCATTATGCCATGCTGGGTGTGGCTGGAAGCATCGCGGCCATAACATTAGCCCCATTTCTTTTGCCAGCAGTGGGTATCGGGAAAGCCCAGTCTACAGCCGACATGATGCATTTCATGGGTGGCCATGGGCAGGAAGGTTTTTTCGGGTTCGGTCTTGCCGGTGGGCTGCAAGAAGCATTCTCGCAGCTACCGCTTATCGGTGATGCGTTAACTTCGACCGTGCTTGTCACGATGCCCGGCTTAGGTTTCACCCTTGGCGCAGGTGCGCTGATGAGCCTTGCAGCAATCGCTACCATCGGTATCGGCGGCATGTTATGGGCTAATTGGCTGGAGAAACGCGAAAACCCGCAAGACACTATCCGCTGGAGTCGCATCATCCGCACGGCGTCCCTCATCACGAGCGGATTGATCGCTTTACCTGCCTTGCTGGGAGGCATTAGCGTCGGCATCACGTTTTTGGCCCATCTGCTAACGCCTGGCCAAGCTGGCAACGTTGCCATCACCTTACGCGATACACTAGGCGGCCCAAGCATGAACGCCGGAAGTGCCGCGGTAAACGGCATTGCCGCGCTGCTTCCCCATCTCATTACCTGCGCCCTGCCTGTGTTTGCTTTCCTCGGCGGCGTCGCCTTAGAAAAGCCAGGCAAAGCGTCGCAGCAGCCCACCCTCGAGCTCGTCTCGGCCACACCCACACAGCCCGGCCAACCCTGCGCGGTGGCGTTTCGCCTCACCGATGCCAAGGGCAAGCCACTGCGCGACAGCGATCTCGCCACCACCCATACCGAAAAACTGCATACCATGGTGATCGACCGCACGTTGAGCGACTACCACCATTTGCATCCGCGCTATAATCCGTCGAGCGGGCTGTTCGAGGCCAGCTTTACCCCGCGCCTCGCTCAGCCATATATGGCCTGGCACGATTTCACTCTTAGCGGGGCCGATAGCCCTACCCACCAGCGCATGGATCTACCCGCCGCGCGTCCTGCGCCCCGGCTCCCTGCGCGCATTGCCCATCAATCGCAAAGCACGGTGGACGATCTATCCGCCATGTTCCAGCCCGAGCCGCCGTTGCAGGCCAATCAGGCCAGCACCCTCACCGTGCAGTTAAACGATGCACATGGCCTGCCGCTGCGCAACCTCGAGCCGATCATGGGCGCCTACGCCCATCTGGTCGGATTCAGTGCCGATGGGCGGCACTTCATTCATGCCCACCCGCTAAATGAAACCCCGCCAACCAACGGGCGATTACAATTCCACCTGACACCCGAACAGGCCGGGCCGACACGGTTTTTCCTGCAAATACAGCAGCAGGGAATGGTGAAGGCTATTCCCTTCGGCCAGCAGATTCGCCAGCCTGCACTATTTTCCTCCCGGGCTACTGCGCCAGTGCACGCCGGGCACGGGCATGCATTGGCTGCGTAAAACCCCGCCGAAACCCTTGCCTAGCGCAGTTTTCCGGCTATAAATGCCGCCATGTCAGATCTTTTCAGTAAAAACGCCAAAGCCAAACCGCAACCAACCAATTACAATGCCGACAGCATTGAAGTGCTGGAGGGGCTCGAGCCGGTGCGCCGCCGCCCCGGCATGTATATCGGCGGAAGCGACGAAGGCGCCATGCACCACCTCATCAACGAGGTGTTCGACAACGCAATGGATGAAGCCGTCGCCGGCCACGCCACATTCATCGAGATCGAAATGCAACCCAATAACGTGGTGATCGTGCGCGATAACGGCCGCGGCATCCCGATCGATCCACACCCTAAATTTCCTAAGAAATCTGCGCTGGAGGTGATTCTCACCACCCTGCATGCGGGCGGCAAGTTCAACGACAAAGTCTACCACACGGCGGGGGGGCTACACGGCGTGGGTATTTCCGTGGTCAACGCACTTTCCGAACAGCTCGATGTCGAAGTGGCACGTGACCAGGAGCTCTACCGCCAGCATTATTCCCGCGGTGCGCCGCAAGGCAAACTCAAGCATGTGGGCACGATCAAGAACCGCCGCGGCACCACCATCGCTTTCCGGCCCGATGTTGAAATTTTCGGCGCGAAAGCCAAGTTTCGCCCGGAGCGCGTGTATAAACTCATCCGCTCCAAAGCGTTCCTGTTTCGCGGCGTGGAAATCCGTTGGAAATGCGATGCCTCGTTATTAACGGAAAATTCCACCGTTCCCACCGAAACCACCATCCATTTCCTCAATGGCCTGCAGGATTTCCTGACCCAGGAGCTGGAAAACCGTGCATTGGTCATTCAGCCGTTCTGCGGCGAGGCGGATCTTGGCGATGGCCGTGGCCGGTTGGAATGGGCCATTGCCTTCCCCCGCGACGAAGATGACGGACAGGCCAGCCTGTTCTGTAATACCATCCCGACGCCGGAAGGTGGCACCCACGAACAAGGCCTGCGCGCTGCCCTCACCAAGGGCCTGCGCGCCTTCGGCGACATGACTAAAAACAAGCGTGCCGGCACCATCATGGCCGACGATGTGATGTCGGGTGCGGTGGTGATTTTATCGCTCTTCATCAAAGACCCGCATTTCCAGGGCCAGACCAAAGACAAGCTCGTTTCGGGTGAAGCGGCGCGCTTGGTAGAAAACGCCATGCGCGATCCGTTCGACCATTTGCTCTCGGGCGACCTGGAGCAAGGCAATGCGCTGCTGAACCATATCATCAACAAAGCCGAAGACCGTCTGCGCCGTAAACAGGAAAAGAACGTGAAGCGGCAAAACGCCACGTCCCGCCTGCGCCTGCCGGGGAAACTGGCCGACTGTACGCGGGCCATTCCGCAAGGTACCGAGCTGTTTCTGGTTGAGGGCGACTCGGCCGGCGGCTCCGCGAAACAAGCACGCCACCGCGAAACACAGGCCGTGCTGCCGTTACGGGGGAAAATCCTCAACGTCGCCAGCGCGACGATCGATAAAATTCGTGCCAACCAGGAAATTTCCGACCTGATGCAGGCGCTCGGCGTCTCGACCGGCAGCCAGTTCAACCTTGCAGCGTTACGCTACGAAAAAGTCATCATCATGACGGACGCTGACGTCGACGGCGCACATATCGCCTCGCTGCTCATGACTTTTTTCTATCAGGAAATGCCCGATTTGATTGCCAACGGCCATCTCTACCTTGCACAGCCGCCCCTGTACCGGGTAACGGCCGGTGGGCAGACCTATTACCCGCAAGACGACAAGGAAAAGAATGCGCTGGTTGAAAAACTTTCCGGCAAACATAAAAGCCGTATTGAAATCGGCCGGTTTAAAGGTCTGGGCGAGATGACCGCACCGCAGCTGAAAGAAACCACGATGGACCCGAAGAAGCGCATATTGCTGCGGGTGGATATCGCAGAAGCCGATACCGAGGAAACCGCCGAACGGGTGAACCAACTGATGGGTAAAAAGCCCGAGCTCCGCTTCAAGTTCATTCGCGAGCAAACCGAGCTTTATGGCGAGAAATTCCGCGAAGCACTGGATGTGTGATGAGCGTTACGAAAGAACTTATCGACTTAATTACACCGTACGCACTGGGCATAAAAACTAAACAGCTAACCAACGGCTGGCTCGTTCAATTGCACGATGTCACATCGGAAGATGCCGGAAAAATACTATTTTTATTGCATGAGGCAGCCCCGGGGGTGTTCTGCGACATATCGTTTCACGCCAAGGGCATGCAACTGGCCATTACGAATAAAAAAGAAAACCCCACGAAAGACCATGTCGCAATCCTTGCGACAGAATTAGCTGAAGCAGGCATCAATTTTCCTGGCAGCTCAGAGTTTCTTAGCAGGCAGCGATAGTTTTTCTGCCTGCGCTTTCATCGCTTCGTGCTGTGCATCCGGCAGTGGCAACAACCCCTTCATAATCAGGTAGCCCTCCTCGCCCACGGAAGCATCCGATACCAGTAATTGGGCGAATTCGGCCAGTCCCGGCACGGCATCGACATGCTGCGGCTTGACGTACACAAACAGGCTGCGGGCTACATGATAATCGCCCGCTACGATCGCCTCGAAACTGGGATTCACCCCATCGATCGGGTTGGCCTTCACCATCGCGGCATTCTGTTCAAGGAAACTATAGCCGAAAATGCCCAGCGCCTCGGGGTTATTCATCAGTTTCTGGACGATGATGTTATCGTCCTCCCCCGCCTCGACGAATCCGCCATCCTCGCGCATGAGCGAGCAACTATGCTTATAGGCATCCTTATCGACCGCAACGTTTTTATAGGTGGGGAATGCTTCGCAGGCCTCGTGCATCACGAGTTCGACAAACGCATCGCGCGTGCCCGA